>JBJKYU010000069.1:0-20938 GCA_045560885.1 Alphaproteobacteria bacterium | reverse complement strand
TTAATGGCATTTGGCAATTTTAAGAGATAGGGCTAACTTTGACTAACTTAAATTAAATATTAATGTTCAGTTAGCATTCATGCGGGGGCTGATTCGGTGTTTCACTTTCCTCCTCTATATGTCGAGTCAGCCATTCCACCAACCTCAATATCTAGTAGTTTAGCCTTCATTTTAATACCCCAGGCATATCCACCAAGACTTCCATCTTTAGCTATTACTCGATGACATGGAATGATAATTCCAATAGGATTTTTCCCTACCGCTGTTGCAACGGCCCTAATAGCTTTTTGATAAGATGTTTTTAGCGCCAAATCAGAATAAGAAATAGTTTTGCCATAAGAAATTTTTATTAATTGAGTCCAAACTTGTTTTTGTAATTGGGAACCGCTCAGAAAATTAATTTTACATGAAAATTTTTTTAACTCTCCTTTGACATATTTAGTTATTTGTATTTTTAAATCTGAATTAAATAAGTTTTTAATTGGAGAATATTGATTTTTTATTTTTTTAACTCTGGGGTCATTGTTTTTTAATAGAAAATGAAGGCCTTTTGAACTATCTAAAATGAAAAACTTACCAAAACTTGTATCGACAATATCATGGTGATATTGCATTAATTAAACATCTTTTTTACTTTATCAAAAAACCCCTCAGTCATTGTAGAATTTTTTTTAGTTAGGCTATCGTTAAATTGATTCAAAAGCTTTTCTTGTTCTGCAGATAAATTCACTGGGGTTTCGGCATGCACTCTTACTATCATATCCCCTCTTCGTTGTGTTCGAAGAATGCTCATTCCTTTTTCTTTTATTCTAAGTTTATGACCAGATTGCATTCCTTTGGGTATAGATACATTAACCATTTTTTTTTCTATGGTAGGCACTTCAATTTTTCCTCCAAGGGCTGCGGTTGTAAAAGGAATTGCAACATCACAAATAATATTATCTCTTTCTCTTTGAAAGAGTTTGTGATTATTAATATTGATAAAAACATACAGATCCCCGTAAAATCCTCCGTGGTCACCCGCTTCTCCTTCGCCACTCATTCGAATTCGATTGCCAGTTTCAACGCCCGCTGGAATTTTTATTTGTAATTTTTTATTTTGTTTAAGTCGACCAGTATTGCTGCACTTAGAGCAACGACCTTTCATTTCTTGACCAGTTCCACCACAACGACCGCAAGTTCTTTCCATGGAAAAAAAACCGCTTTGGGTGCGAACTTTTCCATATCCGTCACAAGTTGAACAGCTTTTATAGCTATGTTGTTCAGGGCAATTCACCATTTTAGGAATGGTTACGTCTAGTGTTTTGCCATGAAAAGCCTCTTCTAAGTCAATCGTAACATCATAGCGTAAGTCATCTCCACGACTTTCTCTTTGACCACCTTCACCAAAAGCCCCAAATATGTCTTCAAATATATCAGAAAAACCTCCAAAACCTTGTTGACCAAAACCACCTGCGCCGCCGCCTCCTTGTTCAAAGGCAGCATGGCCAAATTGATCGTAGGTTTGTCTTTTTTTTGGATCTTTTAAAATTTCATATGCTTGACTGACATCTTTAAATTTTTGTTCAGAAGCTGCATCACCCTGATTTCGATCAGGGTGATACTTCATTGCTAATTTTCGGTAGGCGCTTTTGATGTCTGCGTCGCTGGCGTCACGGGAGACGCCTAGGGTATCATAAAAATCGTCAGCCATCGTTTTTTATACGAGCTTAGTTTTTATTGCCCGCTTGCTTTTTTATCTTCATCAACCTCTTCATAGTCAGCATCGATAACATCATCATCTTTTGGTGCTTCTTGTTGATTATCCGATTGAGGTTGTTCGGCGCCCGCAGCTCCGCCTGCTGCTTGTTGATCTTTGTACATTGCTTCACCCATTTTCATAGATGATTGTGTAAGGTCTTGGGTTTTTTGTTTCATTGCCTCAAGATCATTTTTTTCAATAGATTCTTTGAGATCTTTTAGGTCGGATTCAATTTTACTTTTATCTTCAGCACTAATTTTTTCTCCGTGTTCTTTTAAATTTTTCTCAACTTGAAAAACTAAACTATCAGCTTGGTTTTTTACGTCTACTTCTTCTCGTTTCTTTTTATCTGCTTCAGCATTTGCTTCGGCATCTTTAACCATTTTATCGATTTCTTCATCAGATAAGCCGCCAGATGCTTGGATTTTAATCTGTTGCTCTTTGCCTGTAGATTTATCTTTAGCAGAAACGTTGACAATACCGTTAGCGTCAATATCAAAAGTAACTTCAATTTGAGGAGTGCCTCTTGGAGCTGGTGGGATGCCCACTAAATCAAATTGACCAAGTAATTTATTATCCTGGGCCATTTCGCGTTCACCTTGGAACACCCTAATCGTTACAGCATTTTGATTATCTTCTGCTGTAGAAAATACCTGGCTTTTTTTGGTAGGTACGGTGGTATTTCTTTCAATAAGCTTAGTAAACACGCCGCCTAAAGTCTCAATTCCAAGAGATAGTGGTGTAACATCTAATAAAAGAACGTCTTTGACGTCTCCTTGAAGAACGCCCGCTTGAATAGCTGCGCCCATTGCAACAACCTCATCTGGGTTCACACCCTTACTAGGATCTTTGCCAAAAAAGTTTTTAACGATTTCTGTTACTTTTGGCATTCTAGTCATACCGCCAACTAAAATTACATCATTAATATCCGACGAGGAAAGGCCCGCATCGCTTAAAGCTTTTTTACATGGTTCAATAGTGCTTTGCAGTAGATCATCAACTAATTCCTCTAACTTCGCTCTGGTTAATTTAACGTTTAAGTGTTTTGGACCAGATTGATCAGCAGTAATAAATGGCAAATTTACATCTGTTTGAGTTGAGCTTGATAATTCGATTTTTGCTTTTTCAGCTGCCTCTTTTAATCTTTGTAGTGCGAGCTTGTCATTTTTTAGATCAATTCCTTGTTCTTTTTTAAATTCATTTGCTAGAAAATCAATAATACGAAGATCAAAATCTTCTCCACCTAGATGTGTATCACCGTTGGTTGCTTTTACTTCAAAAACGCCGTCACCAACTTCTAAAATAGATACGTCAAACGTTCCACCACCTAAATCATAAACAACAACTGTTCCTGATTGTTTTTTATCAAGACCGTATGCTAGTGAAGCAGCTGTTGGTTCATTAATAATTCTTAAAACTTCTAAACCAGCAATCTTACCAGCATCTTTTGTTGCCTGTCTTTGTGCATCATTAAAATATGCTGGAACAGTAATGACTGCCTGAGTAATGGTCTCACCAGTATAGGACTCTGCGGTCTCTTTCATCTTTTGCAAAATGAATGCAGAGATTTGACTTGGGCTATATTTCTCACCTTGCGCTTCTACCCATGCGTCTCCGTTGTTGCCTTTGATAATTTTAAATGGAGATAGAGAGACATCTTTTTGAACAGTCTGATCATCAAAACTTCTACCAATGAAACGTTTTACTGCGTAAAGAGTATTTTCAGGATTAGTAACTGCTTGTCTTTTTGCAGATTGTCCAATTAATTTTTCACTTTCAGTGAATGCTACTACAGAAGGGGTTGTTCTAGCTCCTTCAGAATTTTCTATAACTTTTGGATTTTTTCCATCCATGATTGCCACACAAGAGTTAGTGGTTCCTAAATCAATTCCAATTACTTTTGCCATTTTTTTGTACCTATAAAAATTTAAATAATAATAAACTACTTATGTATATGGGTTGACGCCTGCCATATTCAAGGGCTTGAAAAAGCCCTAAATACTTAGCTTTCTAATTCTTCTGGTGCTGATTTGTCAGTATTATCTTCATTTTTTTTTGACTTTTTTGAGACCCCCACCATCGCGGGTCTTAAAAGCCGATCATGAAGTGTATAGCCAGGTATGAGCTCTTGCACAATAGTGCCTGGATCTAGCTCATCATTTTCGATTTCCATCATGGCTTGATGCAAATTGTGATCAAATTTTTCATTCAGACTATCAATTTTCTTAATTCCGATTTTTTCGAAAGTAGAAACAACAGACTGAGCAATTAAATCTATTCCTTCAATAACAGATTTAATGGCTTCATTGTTTTTTGCTTCATCTGAAATACTACTTTGAGCACGCTCGATATTATCTCTAATATTAATAATTTCTTTAGCAAAATTTGAAATTCCATACTTCAGAGCATCAGACTGATCTTTTTCAGCCCGTTTTCTAAAATTTTCTAGCTCTGCAATTGCGCGCAATCTTTGATCTTTTAGGTCCGTAATTTCTTCATTCAATTTTTCAATTAAGTCTTCAGGAGAAATTTCAGCCTCTTCTTGATCTTTTGGCTCTTCTGATACTTGTTCTTCTTTTTCTAAAGTAGGATTTTCTAAATCTTGTTCTTCTAATTTATTATTGTTCTCTTCGCTCATCATTCCTCGTTATTTTTTGTTAGATATAATTTCAGACATATAATTAACAATTGGAACTATTCTTTGATAGTCAATTCTTTTAGGTCCTATTACACCAATTGCTCCAGTAAGTCCATTTTTTGTTTGATAGTTAGAAAAAATCATCGATAAATTTGTATTTTTAAATAAGTTTGTATTACTTCCAATAAATATTTGTACTCCTTTAGATTTTTTCAAGGCTTTAATCATCTTGCTAGCCATTTTCCCAGTTTCAATTTCACTCAATAATTCATTTAATGTATCCAAATCTGTATCTATTTTACTATTTACTAAGCTTGGTAATCCTCGAACAAAAAACTTCTCAGACTTGTTGTTTTTATTTATTTTTATGCCCTGTTCTAAAAGTATTTTAGTCGTTTTATTAATTTTATTTCGGGCCTCTTGAAGAAAGATTTTTATATTTTTCTCGATTTGAATTGGTGATTGATTGTTTGTGAATTTATTTAAAAATTCACCAATAACATTTAAATCTCTTATTTCTATATTTTCAGGTGCTTCAACTAATCGATTGGTTGTTGTGCCATCATCATTTTCTACAATAAAAATAACCCTTTTTTTATCAATTGTGTGAAAGCTGATCTTTGAAATTTTTGGTACTTTCTCGTTGTTAATAACTAAGCTTGCCTGATTAGAAAGGCCATTAAGAATAGATGTAATTTTTTCATATTCTTGAGGAAAATCTGAAAAGTTTGTTGAGTCAATTAGCTGTTTTTCATTTTTATCAATTTGACCTGGTTCAAGCAAAGCTTGAGTATAAAACTGTAATCCAAAGTCTGATGGTAAACTGCCGGCTGAAAAATGATCTCGTTGAATTAATCCATGTAAGTTTATTTCATTTAAAACATTTCTGATAGTCGCAGGAGAAAGATCGTAATTTAATTTTGAACTTATAGACTTAGAGCCCATCGGTTGGCCCGTAGATAGGTAGTTTTCAACAAGAACCTTAAAAATGAATTTGGCTCTTTGGCTTATTTCCGATATTTTCTTATTCATTATTGATTTTTGATCTTATAGCCTAAATTGATTAATTCAAAATGAGTACATATAAAAGAAATGACCGAGAACTAAATAAGATACGGTCCTTAGAAATAACACCTAACTTTCAACCCAACAATCAATCATCTTGTTTGGTTAAATTAGGCAATACTCATGTTTGTTGTTCTGCAATTTTAGAAGATAGAGTTCCTGGCTTCCTAAGAAACTCTGGCAAAGGATGGCTTACTGCAGAATATGGAATGCTTCCGTCATCTACATCAGAGCGAATGGACAGAGAGGCAGCAAAGGGCAGACAATCTGGTCGAACTCAAGAAATTCAAAGACTCATTGGTAGAAGCCTACGATGTGCTGTTAATCTAGATATTCTTGGGGAAAAAACTATAAAGATCGATTGTGATGTGATTAGTGCCGATGGCGGAACACGAACCGCCTCAATTATTGGAGGATATGTAAGCTTAGTCCGAGCAGTTAATCATTACAAATCTAAATTCAATATTACTAAGGGCATCATTACAAATCAAGTTGCTGCTATTTCTGTTGGTGTTGTAAAAGGAACGCCTTGTATAGACTTAGACTACATAGAGGACTCAAGTGCGGAGGTTGACTGTAATGTCGTCATGGCTAATGATGGGCAGTTTATTGAATTTCAATCAACCGGAGAAGAGGCCAAATTCAGTAAAATAACTATTTTAGATTTTATTGAATTGGTTGAAGGCTCAATGCCTGGTATTTTTGCAATCCAAAATCAAGCTATTGAAAAATAATTTACTTCTTGGCAGCGGAAATGCTGGAAAAATTAAAGAGATAAAGTTTTATTTAGAATATTTTAATCTTTTTAATCATTTTAAAATTTTAGATTTATCTAGCTTTAAAGACTTAGGAGAACCAGAAGAAAACGGTTCTACATTTGAAGAAAACTCGATAATCAAATCAAGTTATTTTTATAATAAAACGGACTGTTTAACATTAAGCGATGATAGTGGATTTATTGTCGAAGGAATGGAAAATTTTCCTGGAATAAAAACCGCAAGAGTTGCTAAAGAAATGGGAGATGAGCAGCAAGTTGTAAATTATATTTTTAGCAAAAATCCTAAAAGACAAAAAATAAGTGCTACTTTTCATTGTTCTTTATCACTAATTGGATACAAGATAAATCAGAGAGTAACTGGGACAGTTGTAGGTTCTATTATATCCTGTAAAAGAGGTAATGACGGTTTTGGATACGATCCTTTTTTTATTCCTCAAAATTCCAATAAAACTTTTGCTGAGATGGGTTTAAAAGAAAAAATGTTTTTATCTCATAGATTTGAAGCGTTTAAGATTTTATCAATTACTCAAAAATAATTGGATAATCAATCATCTGCCTATCAATAGATAAAGTTCCAAAAATAGGATGGTTTATTGTTTCAGGTAATTTTTTTTCAGAAAAAATTTTATCAGCAATAATCAAAGTTAATTCAGAAGATTTATGAAATAAAAATTCTCGGTGAGGCTCCTTGGAGTTAGATATATCAAAAGTACTAAAATTAGTTCGATTAACAGGCTTATAATAATTCTCTAAAGTATTTCTTTGCTCTAAAAAATTATCAACTAAATAGATTTTATCTAAAGGATATGTATTTTCATCAGTTGCTAGGTATCCAATTAAATCTTTATAACTATATCCATCATCAATAATCACGATTGAGTCTAATTCATTTAAATTTCCGATTAAATTTACTGAGAGTTCTAGGTCGATTGCACTAGTTCCAAATGATGATGACTTAATAAAATGTAATGGGTAAGTATCTTTAAAATGATTAAATACTTTTAAGCCATAATCATTTTGTTTGTACAGAACGCCAATAAATCTTTGATCTTTGATATATTGATTTAATTTGTTTACATGCAGATAGGGGCTATTTGGAATAAAGATAATTTCATTGTCAGCGTATTTATTCATTAAAGAATAATCATTTGATAGAGCCAATATAAAAGTATTGTTGCCAAGATGTTGAGGCAATTCTCGTAAATCAGATGAGGCAATAGGGCCAATTATTAATGAGTTCTCTATATTTGAATTAATTTCAGCCAAAGAATATACGAAATCTATTTTTGGAATATTGGGATAATTTTCTATTTCAGATATAAAAGACTCATAAAAGATTGGTGTTAAAAGATTATCATCTGACAAAACCGCTACAATTTTATCAATACTATTAAAATTAATAATTTTATTTTCTGGCTTTACGGGCAAAACAGGAGCTATTTCTATTTCTTTTTGAACTTCGATTTCATCTTCTTTTTTTTCTTTCACAACGATTACTTCGTCTTTTGTTGGTTTTTTTGTGGTTTCAATTACTGTCGGGGCGCATCCAAAAAAAGATATAAATACAAACAATAAAAATATATTTTTGAAAATAAGTACCATGGAACCTGGTTTATATTTAGTTGCTACACCCATCGGAAATTTAGATGATATCACAATAAGAGCATTAAATATTTTAAAAAATTCAGATATTATTTTTTGTGAGAATACAAAAAATAGTAGCAAGCTTTTTAAAAAATATTCAATAGAAGCAAAATATCATAAGTATACTGATCATGATTTTGATAGGAAAAAAGATGAAATATTGCAAAATTTAAAACAACAAAAAATTATTAGTTTAATTTCAGACTCTGGCTCGCCATTAATCTCAGATCCAGGCAACCAATTAATTAATTTTTTATATCAAAATAACATAAAAATATTTTCTATACCTGGGCCAAGCGCCCTAATTAGTGGTATCCAATTAAGTGGATTTTTAAATAAAAAAATTTTTTCTTTTTTGGGTTTTTTGCCAAAAAAAACATTGCAAAAAACTTCTATTCTAGAAGCTCATTTACATACTAATTTAGTGATTTACACAACGAAACAACAATTAGAAAAAGATATCGAAGCTATAGCAACAGTTGCAGAAAAATTTGAAATTATCATATTAAAAGAATTAACTAAGTTGTTCGAAGAAAGAATTTATCTTTCTCATGAGAACTATAAAAAAATAGATTTGAAAGCAGTCAAAGGAGAGCTCGTGCTTGCTGTTAATATTATTTCTACGTCCCAAAAGCAACAAGAACTGTCATTAGAATACATCTCACAAATTGTATCTGAGATGGGTGTTAAAAAAGCTTATCAAGTTGTTAAAACTAAGTATAAAATATCCAGAAATAAATTTTATGAAATGGCAATCAATTTAAATAATGAATAAATTAGTAATTCTTCTTTTTTTATCTTTTTTTGTCATAAGTTGTGGTCCAACGCTTGTAACCTCCGGGGCAAAAACTGCAGTCGAGCAACAAAATAATGATAAAACATTGCGTGAGAGTTGGGATGACGCAACAATTAAACTTGGAATAAAAGAAAAATACTTTTCATATGATGCTACTCTCTTTACTAAAATTGATGTGGAAGTTGAACTAGGCAAAGTTTTACTAACTGGCGTAGTTCCATTCGGTGATATGAGATTAGAAGCGGTCCGATTGGCATGGCAACAAGAAGGTGTTGTTGAGGTGCTAAATGAAATTTCTATAGATACAGGCTATGGTCTTGATGACATCGCTAAAGATAAATTTATAAGCACTCAACTTTTTACAAAAATATTAACAGATGGTGAGATTAAAAAATTCAAATATGACTTTGAAGTTCAAAAACAAATAATTTATTTATTTGGTATATCCAATGATCAACAAGAAATAGATCTTGTCATTGATCATGCAAAATCCATCAAGGGTGTCCTTGATATAATTAATTATATTCAAGCAAGATAAGTTAACTGTTACTTAAAAGATGTAGGTGAAAATGAAAGACCTCTTGTCCTCCATCTTTTCCCTTATGGGTTTTAATTTGAAATCCTTTCGACCTTAATTTTAAACAATCAATAATTTTATTCACAGATTGCCAAAAATTAGTTTGATATTGAGTGTCTGCATTTTGTAAAAAATCAGCAATATCAATGTATGGATCTTTAGGAATAAGTAAGACATGCATTTTAGCTTGGGGATTGATATCTCTAAAAGATAAAACATATTCATCCTCATAAATTTTATCACAAGGTATTTCGCCTCTTATAATTTTTGCAAAAATATTTTCTTTATCATAACTCATAGTCTGACAGGAACCCCTTTCTTATCTAAAAATGTCTTAACTTTTTTAATGGTAAATTTACCAGAGTGAAAAACACTAGCTGCCAACAAACCTGTGGATTTAGTTTGATGACCTTTATAAAAATGTTCTAATTCTCCTACACCACCACTGGCAATCACAGGAATGGTAAGCTTGGATGTAATTGATTTTAACATTTCCGCATCAAACCCTTTTTGAACACCATCTGTATCCATCGATGTTAGTAATATTTCGCCTGCGCCAATTTTTTGTACATATAACGCCCAATCAACTAGTTTTTTAGGTGTTAGTTCTCTCCCCCCCTTAATCACCACTCTAAAATTTCCTTGAAATCTCTTCGCATCAATGGCCACAACAATGCATTGAGAGCCATGAACCAACGATGCTTTTTTAACTAAGTTAGGATCTTTTACCGCCGCTGAGTTAATAGAAACTTTATCTGCGCCTGCATTAAGTAGATTAGTAATATCTGATAGAGCTGAGACACCCCCTCCTACAGTTAGGGGGATATTGATGACCTTTGCTATTGACTCAACGGTTTTGATAAAGGTTTTTCTGTTTTGATAAGAGGCGTTGATATCCAACATGCATAATTCATCTGCACCAGCTTCGGAATAAAATTTTGCCATTTCAACAGCATTTCCCATAACTTTAATATTTTTAAAATTAACCCCTTTGACGACTTTGTTTTTAATAACATCTAAACAAGGAATTATTCGAGTTTTAAGCATTTAATTTTACTAATTCGTCCAAAGAAAATTTATTTTCATAAATCGCTTTACCTATAACCATATGATCGAAACCATTTTTGATACCAATTTGAACATCGGATAAATCTTTTACCCCGCCCCCGATTGTTATCTTTTTATCAGTTAATTTTTGAATACTTTCAAATGTAGAAAAGTTTAATCCAGACAACATTCCATCATTGGCTACATCAGTAACGAAAAAAGAGTGTATTGGTAATTCGTTATAAATATTTACTATGCTTTCAAGACTATCTGTTGATGTTTGCTGCCATCCATGAGAGGCGATTTTGTTATCTTTTAAATCAATTGCTACCGATATTTTTTCTAAAATATTATTTTCAAGTTTAGAAACCTTATCAATGCCTTTAATGGCAAAAGTTCCGATTACAATAATATCAAATCCTTGGTTTATTTTATTTTGTATAGAAGCTTTGTCTCTTATCCCTCCGGCAACCTCGATTTTAATATCAATGTTTTTTCGAATTAATTCTAGTGTTTTGTCATTACTTCCTTTTCCCAGAGTGGCATCCAAATCTACAACATGAATGGTTTCAAAGCCCTTATCCTGATAAATCTTAGCCATTTCAACAGGTGACTTATCGTAAATAGTTTTATTTTCAGCAAGACCCTTCGTGAGTCTTACGCACTCACCATTTATAATGTCAATAGCGGGGAATATTTTCATGAATTTAAAATAAAATTTTTAATCAATTTAAGTCCATTTTTATGACTTTTTTCTGGATGAAACTGAACTCCATATATATTTCCCTTATTCACAACTGATGGAAAATTTTTACCATATTTTGTAGTGGCCAATACATCAGATTTTTTAACCTTTTCAAAAATGTAGCTATGAACAAAATAAAAATCTTTTTCATTAAAGGCCGAGGTTACGATCTTGTTGTCTTTATTTACTTTTAGAGAATTCCACCCCATATGGGGTATGATTAAATTTTTTTTCTCGAATTTTTTAATCTCACCATGAATAATGCCAAGACCTTTGGTGGTTTTATCTTCATAACCTACATCGGAGAGAATTTGCATTCCAACACAAATACCTAAATAAGGAAAATTATTTTCTAAGTACAATTTTAAAGGTTTATAAATTTTCAATTTTTTAAGATTAGCAATTAACGTAGCATAAGCGCCCTGACCCGGCAGTATAATTTTGAAAAATTGATTTGGGTCGAATTGTGTTTGAATGATTTTAAGTTGGTATGGCTTATCGTTAATTATGTCTTTGATTGCTTTTTTTATTGATCCTATGTTTCCTGATTGACCATCAATCAGTCCAATTACTTTTTTTTTCAAAGTTTGCCTTTAGAGCTTGGGATATCTTTTTTTCGGGGATCAATGCTTACTGCTTGTTTCAAAGCAAGAGCAAAAGATTTAAAACAACTTTCGATAATATGGTGATTATTATCGCCATATAAATTTTCGATATGACAATTCATTCTTGATTCTGTTACGATCGACTTAAAAAACTCAGGAAAAAGTTCTTGATCCATCTCTCCAACTTTTTCTAATGTATTTTTAACATTCCAAATAAAATAAGGGCGATTACATAAATCCATGGCTGTTCTTGTAAGGCACTCATCAAAAGTAACATACGAGTGAGCAAATCTAGTGATGCCTTTTTTGTCACCAAGAGCTTTGTTAATACACTCCCCCATTGCTATTCCAACATCTTCAACTGTGTGGTGCATATCGACTTTCAAGTCACCATCACAATTGACTTGAAGATCAATTAGGCCGTGGGTACTTATTTGTTGGAGCATGTGATCAAAAAAAGCAATCCCTGTATTAATAGAGTGTTGGCCAGTGCCATCTAAATTTAGAGAAATAGAAATTTTGGTCTCTTTAGTATCTCGGTTGTAAGTAAATTCACGCATTTGTAATCAGATAATTAGTACCTATATTTATAGGAATAATGGACAAAAATAAAACAATAATCCGCGCAACAACAGTTGTTTGTGTCAGAGATGACAAAAGTGTTGTTATTGCATCAGATGGACAGGTAACGCTTGGGACATCTGTCATCAAATCTAATGCCAATAAAATTAGAACCTTTCACAATGATCAAATCATTGTTGGCTTTGCAGGTTCAACTGCCGATGCTCTTACTTTATTTGATCGACTGGAGAAAAAATGTGAAGAATTTTCCTATAACTTAAAAAGAGCTTGTGTTGAGTTGGCCAAAGATTGGAGAACTGATAGATATTTAAGACGATTAGAATCCATGATTATCGCAGCAGATAAAAATGAAACGTTTTTGATTAGCGGTACAGGTGATGTTCTTGAACCTCAAGAAGGAATCGTAGCTATTGGCTCTGGCGGGAACTTTGCATTGAGTGCTGCTCGTGCTCTTAAAAGAAAGTCAGATTTATCTGCAAAAGAAATTGCTGAAGAAGCCCTTCATGTAGCAGCAGAACTTTGTATTTATACAAACGATACGTTAAATGTTGCAGAGATAAAAATTTAATGGATGATCAAAATTTAACACCCAGTGTTATCAAAGAAGAACTAGATCGTTATGTCATTGGTCAAGATGAAGCAAAAAAAGCAGTCGCAATTGCACTGCGAAATCGTTGGAGAAGATTGAATATAAAAGATGAAAACTTACGGGACGATATTATTCCTAAAAACATTTTAATGATTGGGCCCACGGGTTGTGGTAAAACTGAAATTGCAAGAAAACTTGCTAAATTAACTCAATCCCCTTTTATCAAAGTTGAAGCAACAAAATTTACTGAAATTGGATATGTAGGAAGAGATGTAGAGCAAATTATTCGTGATCTTATTGAGGTTGCTATTAATTTAGAAAAGAAAAAAATAAGAGAACGTTTTATTGATGAGGCAAAACAGAACGCCGAGGAAACAGTTTTAAAAGCCTTATTAGGAGACAATCCATCAGAAGAAACTAAAGAAAAATTCCGAGCAATGCTTCGTGATAACCAACTCAACGACAAAGAAGTAGAAATTGCAATTGATCAAAAATCAAACCCCTTTCAATCATTAGATATTCCAGGTATGCCAGGAGCCCAGATGGGAATGCTCAATATGAATGATATCTTTGGAAAAGGATTAAAAAATAAGAAAAAGACAAAATTAAAAATTGGGGAGGCATACGAGCCCCTTATTCAAGAAGAAATAGAAAAAATAGCTGAAAAACAAAACGTCGTTCAAAATGCAATTAAAAGTGTTCAAGAAAGTGGCATCGTTTTTATTGATGAAATTGATAAAATTGCACCTAACAGTGAGAGGCGCGGGGGTGATGTATCTCGTGAGGGCGTACAAAGAGATTTATTGCCTTTAATCGAAGGAACAGTGGTTAGTACTAAATACGGAACTGTTGAAACTAACCATATACTTTTCATTGCATCTGGAGCATTTCATCAATCAAAGCCAAGTGATCTTTTACCTGAGCTTCAAGGAAGACTACCAGTAAGAGTAAGACTTAATGCTCTGAAGAAAGAAGATTTTGTAAGAATTCTAAAAGATACTGATAACAGTCTAACTAAACAATATAAGTCTTTATTTGAAACAGAAAATATTAACTTACAATTTGATGATGAGGCAATTGATGAAATTGCAAATCTTACCGAACAAATCAATAATGAAGTAGAAAACATTGGTGCGAGAAGACTACAAACAATGTTTGAGAAGATTTTAGAAAAATTAAGCTTTGAAGCTAATCTTAGTGAGGAAAGAACTGAAGTAGTTAGTAGGCAATGGGTATCTGAGGCAATTCAATCAGAAATTAAACCAACTGATGAAAAAAAGTTTATTCTTTAGCTCGTAGCTTTACATAAAAAGCACCAAGCCCCCCATGCTTAATTTTACATGGAGAATATGACTTCACAATCTGTTGAAAAGGCTCGGTTTCGAGCCATTGAGGGAATTGTTTTCTTATTTTTCCTGTAAAAAACTCTTCTCCTTGAGATTTATTACCCAAGCCCGTAATCACAATGTGAAGAAGATTTTTTTTCTTAAAATTTATCTTTAAATATGATTGCACTTTTTGAAAAGCCTCATCAACTGTATGCCCATGTAAATCTACCTTTTGAAACAAATTATTTTTAAATTGTTTGTAAAGCTGTTGATCTAAAATGACTGTTTTTGATATTTGTTGTTCTATTTGCTTTTTATTGTGAGGTATTTGAAGTTGTTCTGGTTTTTTTTGATTGTTTGGCTGTGTTGTATTCAAAGAGATCGATATTTTTTCATTCGGTAGATCTTCTAAAGATTTCTCGGAATGAATATTTAATTTGATTTTAGGAGACAAGTTTAATTGAAAATAATTTCCAGTTTGGGTCTGAAGATTTTTTTTCTTTTTCAAATCCCCATTCTTCGACAACCGTTAAAATTTCATTATTCGCAACATTGTAGTGTTCGGTCTCAAACTTCACTGACTTTACTAATCTTTGTTCATCTGACTTGTCTTCGATAATAGAACTTGATTTAACTTCGGAGAATTTTATTTCTTTCGGAGCTTTGGCTTGTTCCATCGCTTTTAGGGCTTCAGGTGTTAAAAGATCTTTCACATTTAAAATATTATTACTTTGATAAGCTTGAACGATCATTTCGTAGGCTTTATCTGCGCCCTTAAGAAATTCATCATTATCATTTTTAGGAACAATTTTAGGTTTAAATGCCGTTTGGGGTTTTTTTGTTTTTAAATTGACGATTTTTCCGTCAGTTGAGCCCAAAATACTTCTAAGACGATATACTAGAAATACAGCGATTGCGCCAAAAAGCAAAATATCAATAAATTCACTACTCATAATTTTTATCTATTTTAGCCCAGTTAGAGTTGGGTATGTTATTTTTTATAAACTCTTTATGGGCCTCTGTCTCTTCTTTTGTTAATACGATGGGTTTTAAATTTAGCTCACCCGACAATTTTAAATCCTCTACTTTTCCCTCATTGAGTTGTAGGCCCATTTGGTTAATGCCTTGAAGTTCTAAATACACGTCGGTGAGAATTTTTGCATCTTTCAAAGCTCCGTGAAACTCTCTATCTACCAAAGTGTTTACTTTTAGTTTTTTTACCAATGCGTCCAAGTTTACTTGTTGTCCTGGAAACCGATTTCTGGCAATGACCACTGTATCGACAACTCTGTCTTTATCTATCTGGGGTTTGGATAATTTTTCCAGTTCGTGATTAAGGAACCCTACATCAAAATTTGCATTATGGGCGATAATGGAACTGTTTTGAATGAAACTTAAGAATTCTTCGGCAACATCTTCAAATAATGGCTTATCTTCAAGGAATTCATTAGTAATTCCGTGAATTTTGATGTTTTCCTCGGTTAAAGTTTTTAGGGGGTTGATATATTGATGAAAGTGAGAGCCGACTTCTTTTCTGTTTAATTCAACACAGCCTATTTCAATGATGCGGTGGCCTTCTTTGTAATCAAGTCCTGATGTTTCTATATCTAAAATTATTTCTCTCATAGTGAATGTAATAATTTAATTATATTTAAACGAAGGTTCAAGATTGAACCATTATTATTGATAGTAAAATCAGATAAATTTTCTTTTATGTTCTCTTTTAATTGTTTTTGGTTCATTAATTGAAAATAATTAGCGGAAGCACCTCTCGATAAAACTCTTTGTTTTCTTTTTGTAGGATTAGCACTGATAAATATTGTAGCATCAAAGTCTTGAGTGAGCTGCTCTTCAAATAGCAAGGGAACTTCATAAAAAATAGGGATGAGTTGTTCAAATTTGGGGGTGATAATTTTTTTCTTTGCATATAATAGTGGATAAATTACTTTTTTTAATTTTTGATTAAACAGTGGATCTGCGAGTCTTTTAATAATTTCCTCTTTATAATTTTCATTGGCAACCCCTATTCTCTTTAAAATATAATCTCGCGATTGATTATTTTGATATAAAGATTTAATGATCTGATCAGAGGAAATACATTTATATCCTATTGATGATAAAAATTTTATAGCCTCGCTCTTTCCTGAACCAATATTTCCTGTTATGGCAATTTTCATTTTAGTTTATTTCTAGCCAAATGATAAATTTCATCGTCGACTTTGATTTTTAGGTTGCTCCACTTTTCGTAAGAGGGTTTGGCTTGTTCGATAAGCATGGTTAGGCCGCCCACAAATGGAATATTATTCTTTTTGGCTCGATTTAATAAGGGTGTCATCTCAGGATTATAAACAATATCGATAACTCCTTTTGTGCTATCTACCAATTTAATTAAATTTCTATTTAAAGGTGATTTTCCGACCATCCCTCCACTTGAGGAGTTAATGATTAAGTCATATTTAGTATTAAGTAAGCTAGTCTTTGTCACGAAACTTTTAATATCAAAGTCATTACAAATATCCTCTTTTCTTCTAAAAGAAGTTGCAAAAACATCAATATTTTTAATGTTTTTACGGTTTAAATAATAAAGTATTGATCTTGCGGCACCTCCGGCACCGATAAGTAAAACTTTTTTTGATGGAATATTTTTTAATTGCTTAAAACTTTTTTCAAAACCGATAACATCAGTATTGTCTCCTATAATAAGGTTATTTTTTTTATAAACCAAATTAACTGACCCGATTTTTTTTGCCTTAGGAGTAATCCTATCACACAAAGTGATGGAATTCGTTTTATAAGGAATGGTTACATTAAACCCCTTAAATTTTTTGTTTTTTTTAAAAGCTTGAAAAAATTTGGTTAAGTTTTTTTCTGATATTTCAAATTTTTGATATTGTAGTTTTTGTTTATACTTTTTACTCCAATAATTGTGGATATAGGGTGACAAGCTATGTCCCAATTTTTCTGCGACTATGCCAATAATACTGTTCATTAAATAGACTTTAAGTTTCTTAAAAATTTGATGATATCTAGACCAATAATATTATAGAAACTACCTTCAATATTCTCAAAAAATTTTTTTGCTGGTCCTTCTATATTATAGCAGCCAACAGCAGACTTAATTTTAGAGAAATTCTTAGTGACATATGATTGAATTGATTGATGTGAGTTCCTGCTGAAATTAATTTTAGTTTCAGATAGGCTTTTTTTAATAATTTTATTATTGATCATAAAAACCATTCCTGTGTATAAGACGTGTGATTTATTATTAAAATCCTTAAGTAATTTGATACAGCAGTTTTCAGTATCACATTTATATACAGTCTTGTTGCGAAATAAGATAGTCGTATCAAAAGCAACGATAATTTTATTTTTGTATTTAGAAGATAAATAATTTGCTTTAGCTTCTGCTATTTTCAAAGCATCATATTTATTATTCTTAATATTTTTAACTTTTCGTTCATTAATATTTGCAGACCGAAATTTAAATGGCAGACTGAGGCTATGAAATAATTTTCGACGAGATTGGCTTTTGGTGCCAATAATTATTTGCTTGGTAATCTGTGGATTAATAAAGTTATTCATTGAAAATCATTCTTCTTAACAGCTTAAATTCAAATTATCTATCAATACTAAGTTTTCCTCAATTGTTATTAAGTATAAATTAATCAATAAATTAAGGATTTTTTTGGCTAATAAGCTGTTAATCCCCGTAATTCGACTTACTACAACAAGTCCTTACATATAAATATATATATTTTTATTTTATTTTTTGTTATATACGTATTTCAACTAATCTTAACTATCTTAGGAATTTCCAACTATGCATTTAAACGAATTAAAAGATAAAAAACCTCAAGAACTTTTAG
The DNA here is from genome assembly GCA_045560885.1 of Alphaproteobacteria bacterium. Taxonomy (GTDB): domain Bacteria; phylum Pseudomonadota; class Alphaproteobacteria; order HIMB59; family HIMB59; genus HIMB59. The sequence goes on along the minus strand of JBJKYU010000069.1, from coordinate 2,937 downwards.
ATTATGCCGCATCTTTAGGTATAGAAAACGCTTCTGGCTTAAAAAAACAAGAAATTTATTTTTCTGTTCTAAAAAAGTTTGCAGAAAAAAATGAAGAAATTATTGGTGAGGGTGTTTTAGAAACGATGCAAGATGGATTTGGTTTTCTTCGATCCGCAGACTCTAATTATTTACCAGGTCCGGATGATATCTATGTTAGTCCAAATCAAATTAAAAAATATGGTCTTCGAAAAGGAGATACTTTAGAAGGGCCAATTAGACCTCCAAAAGATGGGGAGAGATATTTTGCTTTAGTTGAAATTAATAAAGTAAATTTCATTGATATTGCTAAAAATAATAAATTTAAAACTAATTTTGATAATTTAACCCCTCTTTATCCTGAAAAGAAATTTAACCTAGAGACCGATAAACCTGATACTGATTTATCATCAAGAATAATTGATATTATTGCTCCGGTTGGTGCTGGACAGAGATCTTTAATTGTTGCACCGCCTAGATCAGGTAAAACTGTAATCTTGCAAAAGATTGCTAAATCAATCGCAGAAAATTTCCCTAATGTTTACTTAATGGTTCTTTTGATTGATGAAAGACCAGAAGAGGTTACTGACATGCAACGATCTGTTAAAGGTGAAGTGATTAGTTCCACATTTGATGAACCAGCAGCTAGACACGTTCAAGTGGCTGAGATGGTTATTGAAAAAGCAAAACGCTTAGCTGAAAATAAATATGATGTTGTTATTCTTTTAGACTCTATTACAAGATTAGGTAGAGCTTATAACACCGTCGTTCCTTCAAGTGGTAAGGTATTAACAGGTGGTGTAGATGCCAATGCATTACAACGTCCTAAAAGATTTTTTGGAGCAGCTAGAAATATCGAAGAAGGTGGCTCACTCACGATTATTGCAACTGCACTGATTGAAACAGGAAGTAGAATGGATGAAGTTATTTTTGAAGAATTCAAAGGTACGGGTAATTCCGAGATTGTCCTTGATAGAAAATTATCCGATAAAAGAACCTACCCTGCTATTGATGTTCAAAAATCAGGTACTAGAAAAGAAGACCTTCTTTTAGATGCCGGAGATCTTCAAAAGGTTTTTATTTTAAGGAAAATTCTATCTTCTATGGGCACTGTTGATGCCATGGAATTCCTTCTTGATAAGATGAAAGACTGTAAAACTAATGAAGAATTCTTCAGTAGTATGAATCAATAAGATTAATTCCAATTATTTATAGTTTCAATCTGACTATTATTAAGGATCGAAAAATTCTTGAATATTTCAGGCCAATTATTTTCAATTTCAATTAAAAAGGAAATAAATCTGTTTCTGTTTTAATTATTTCTCTCTCTGGTCCCCAATGTCCTGCAAAACCAGGCATATTTCCAAAATAATTTGTTCCATATTTTTTAACTTTTTAATATCGCCAAAGCCACTCGTAAAATTAAATCCAACACGATTACCAATAAATTTATTTTCATCCCTGTGTTGCGCACAAAAGTTATCGAAAAATTAGTATCTAAAAATTAACTAAAATTTATTCCAGGATTTTAAAATGTCAAGATGCTCGGTTAATGCTTCAAAGGAAACGGCCAGTTCAATAACTAAACTCACAAGCCCTGATAAAATTAAAATTAAATGTAATCCAAATATAAACAATCCTATTAAATCAAAGTGTAGCAAAAGAAAAAACATACTTGCGCAGAGTGCCACCCCGCCAAACAAGGCAAGATACAAAGTGGTTTTTAAAAGTCTTAGTCTTTTTTCATAATGTTGAATATGAAATAAGTATTCATTTCTATCATTAAATTTAAGGTCTCCATTTTCAATGGCGCCTCTTGAGTCTCTGATTAATTTTGCGAGTGTCGCATACCTTGCAATTACAAGTGTTATAAAAATTGTGCTAGCAAAAAACATATTGCCTAATAGAGACGTGCTGGAAACTAGGTCAAAATTAAAATTGATCATTTTTATCATAATAACATTACTAGACTATGTTTATTATCAAACTATAATTTGCAAGCTTTGTTTGAGACAGGAACTATTTACTCTAACTTTACGCCAATTATTAAATCACCTGTGATTGCTTATAGAATTTCAGGTCCAGATGTTCTTGAAATTTTAAAAAGATTAACAAAAAAAAACTTCTCTAAAGATCATTCACGTGTTCGTTTCATCAAATTGTATAAGAATAAGGGACAATTATTAGATGAGTGTAGTGTAGTGTACTTTAAATCACCCAAATCATTCACCGGTGAAGATGTTTGTGAGGTTTTTTTGCATGGATCTCCTCTAATTGCCAGCCAGTTTGAGCAAACTCTCAAAGAATTTAAAATCTCAGGTTTAAGGTTGGCAAAAAATGGGGAATTTTCTTATAGATCTGTTTTAAATAATAAAAATTCTTTAAAACAGGCAAAGGCTATTAACCAAATAATATCAAATGAGAGCTTTTCATCACTAGAATATAATAAAAAATTACTTTTTGAGGGTGATCAAGCTAGCGGATTGACCATTTTAAGGGATGAAATTGTTGATTTGTTCTCTGAAATCACCGCATCTATAGATTTTGTTGATGACGAGGAGTTTAATTTTAAGAAAATTATGAAAAAGATAAAATTATACTTTGATAAATGTCATAATATATTACAAAAAGCAAAGAATACAAAAAAAGAGAAGAATATTTGTAAAATTATGCTAATAGGCCCAGTTAACGTTGGTAAATCAACCCTTTTTAACAAAATTATTGATAAAGAAAGAGCTATAGTGACTAATATTAAGGGTACTACTAGAGATATATTATCAAATGAATTTGTTTTTGATGGTAGAATGTTCGAAATATTTGATACTGCCGGGCATAGAGTTAAACAAGGTAAAATAGAAAAGGTTGGTTATAAAAAAGCACAACAATTATCTTCAGAAATTGATCATTTTTCTTCTATTC
>JBJKYU010000068.1:0-62449 GCA_045560885.1 Alphaproteobacteria bacterium | reverse complement strand
CAAAATAAGCCTTCTCTTTCAGGTTTGAATGTTCTGTAATTAATAGTTTCAGGTTTTTTAATCTCACCAAAAGACCAAGATCTGATTTGCTCAGGACTTGAAACGGAAATCTTTATTTGATCAAAGTTTAAAGTTTGATTATTATTTTTAAAAAGGTTGGTTAAATCTTTCATTATGCTCCCTCCCTACTTACCGTGGGATCTGTTTCTATTAATTCGACATTCAGTCCAAGTGATTTAAGCTCTTTAACTAAAACATGGAAAGATTCTGGTATTCCACTTTCAAAGTTATAATCACCTCTAATTAAAGCCTCATACACTTTAGTTCTACCTGCTACATCGTCAGATTTGATCGTAAGAATTTCTTGAAGTGTGTTTGATGCTCCGTATGCTTCTAGGGCCCATACTTCCATTTCTCCAAATCTTTGACCACCGAATTGAGCTTTACCTCCAAGCGGTTGTTGAGTTACTAAGCTGTAAGGCCCAATCGAACGAGCGTGTATTTTGTCATCAATTAAGTGATGTAGTTTTAGGATATATTTATATCCAACAGTTACTTTTCTCTCAAACCTTTCACCAGATCTTCCATCATGAAGATATACTTGACCACTATTATCAAATCCTGCTTTATCCAAAAGATTGGTTATTTCTTCCGTGTTAGTTCCATCAAAAACTGGAGTAGCGAAGGTTACACCTTTTTCTAAATTTCCAGCTAACTCAACTAGTTGATCATCATTCATATTTTGAATCTCTAAATTTGAGTCCTTGTTAGCTTCATAAAATGAAGCAAGAGATTGTTTCAATTGATTAATATTGCCTTCTTTTCTGGCTAAATCTAAGCTTTTAGAAATCTGTTTACCAATTCCGTATGCTGCCCAACCTAAGTGAGTTTCAAGAATTTGCCCAATGTTCATACGACTTGGAACACCTAAAGGGTTTAAAAGAACATCTACTGGAGTGCCGTCCTCTAAAAATGGCATATCCTCAACAGGTACTATTTTAGAAATAACACCTTTATTTCCATGTCTTCCAGCCATTTTATCACCGGCTTGTAGTTTTCTCTTAACTGCAACAAATACTTTTACAACTTTTAATACTCCAGGGAGAAGATCATCTCCGCTTTGAATTTTTTCAATTTTATTTTGGAATTTTTTATCTAGTAAGATAACTGCATCACTAAAAATTTTCTTTTGAGAATTAAAAGTTTCCATAGATGTTTGATCATCAACAACTATCTGTTCCAGAAAATCAATATTCTTTCCTTCAATATCAGACTCATTAATCTTATTGCCTTTAGATATTACATCCAAAGAAACATTCGATATTTTGTTTCTAAATAAACTTATAAGGTTTTGTTTATAGTTATTTTCAAGAATATTTTTTTCATCATCTCTGTCTTTTGCTAATCTGTCGATCTCAACTCTCTCAATGGCTATAGTTCTTTCGTCTTTTTCAACACCTCTTCTTACGAGAACTTGAACATCAACAACAACACCAGAATAGCCAGTAGGTAGTCTAAGTGAAGTATCTTTAACATCTGCTGCTTTTTCAGAGAATATAGCTCTTAGTAGTTTTTCTTCTGGGGTAATTGGAGAGTCCCCCTTGGGAGAAACTTTACCAACTAATATATCACCAGGTTTTACTTCGGAACCTATGTACACGATTCCTGCTTCATCTAAATTTGTTATGCTCTCATCACCCACATTTGGCATATCGCGTGTAATTTCTTCAGGGCCGAGTTTGGTATCTCTACAAAGAACCTCAAATTCTTCGATATGAATTGAGGTAAAGCGATCTTCATGCACAACTCTCTCAGACATAATAATAGAGTCTTCAAAGTTATAACCATTCCATGGCATAAAGCCTACTAATAGGTTTCTACCAAGTGCTAATTCACCGAGATCTGTGGAAGGGCCATCAGCAATGATGTCTCCTCTTTGAACATAGTCACCAATTTTTACAATAGGTTTTTGATTAATAGCTGTACTTTGATTTGAACGTTGAAATTTTTTAAGGTTATAAATATCAACACCACTTTTATCTTTGCTTATGTTTTTTGAATCAGATCTTATTACAACTCTAGAGGAGTCTACCTGATGAACATAACCGCTATTTTTAGCAATGACAACAGCACCACTATCTCTTGCTACTTTAGACTCAAAACCAGTTCCAACAAGGGGAGCTTCACTTTTAACTAAGGGGACAGCCTGTCTCATCATGTTAGATCCCATAAGCGCTCTGTTAGCATCGTCATTTTCTAAAAATGGAATTAGAGATGCGGCTACTGAAACTAACTGTTGAGGATTAACATCCATAAAATCGATCTCGGATGGATTACAGAAAATAAAATCTCCTCGCCTTCTACAACTGACAAATTCCTCAGAAAATTTTCCAATTTCATCAATTGGACTGTTAGCCTGAGCGATTGTATAATGTTCCTCTTCATCAGCATTTAAATAGATGACTTCATCGGTAACTGAACCTTTACTTATTTTTCTATATGGGGTTTCGATAAAACCATATTGGTTGATTCTTGCATAAGAAGATAAGCTATTGATCAAGCCAATGTTTGAACCCTCTGGTGTTTCGATTGGACAAATACGACCATAGTGAGTTGTATGAACGTCTCGAACTTCAAAACCTGCTCTCTCTCGGGTTAGACCACCAGGGCCTAAAGCAGAAATTCTTCTCTTGTGTGTAATTTCACTTAAAGGGTTAGTTTGATCCATAAATTGGCTAAGTTGACTAGTTCCAGTGAATTCTTTTAGTACTGTTTGAATAGGCTTAGAGTTAACAAGATCTTGCGGCATAATTGACTCAATATCAACCGTTCCCATTTTTTCTCTTATTGCTCTTTCCATTCTTACAAGGCCAATTCTGTACTGGTTTTCAATTAACTCGCCAACAGATCTAACTCGTCTGTTACCTAAGTGATCAATGTCATCTTTGCCGGCACTTTCAGTCTTCATATCAAAAAGTTTTTTGGCAACAGCTAGGATGTCAGACTTACTTAAAATTCTTGATTTATTAGTTTTATCTAATAAAAGATAAGAATTTAATTTTACTCTACCAACCTCGGATAGATCGTATCTATCTTCGCTGAAAAACATATTTTGAAATAAATAATTACTTGCTTCGAGAGTCGGTGGTTCGCCAGGTCTTAATATTTTAAAGATATCAAAAAGAGCTTCTTCTCTAGAATTGTTTTTATCGGCAACAAGAGAGTTGATTATACCTAAATTACCAGTTGCTTGATTTGCATTAATCACTGAAAACTGATCAATTGAAAGTTCATTTAATCTTTCAAAGAATTCTTTACTTAGTAAAGTTCCAGCTTCAGCATAAACTAATCCATTATCATAGTTGACTAGGTCGTTAGATAAGTAAAAACCATAAAGATCTTCTTCATTGAAAAAGAATTTTGACACTTTTTTATCTTTAATTTCTTTCAAAAGTTTTAATGATAGCTTTACATCCTTATGAGCCACTATTTCTTTTGAAGATGGGTCAACCAGATTAAAAGGAAGATTTTTATATTTAAATTTATCTAAATCTAAATTTACCACCCAGCCATCTTTTTGCTTCTTAAAAGCAAAAGTTTCATAAAAATAAGTTAAAATTTCCTCAGAAGTCATACCAGATACTTTGTATATGTCTGGATCAACTTTGTTTTGCTGACATTCCCCAAGATATTTTTCTGATGCTTTTGAAGGTAATGCTTGAAGAATAGTGGTAGAAATCATTTTCTTTTTCCTATCTATTCTAAAAAATAGGTTATCTTTGTGGTCAAATTCAAAATCTAACCAAGAACCTCTATAAGGAATTATCCTAGCGTTATAGAGTACTTTTCCACTAGCATGAGTTTTACCTTCATCATGATCAAAGAAAACACCAGGAGAGCGGTGTAATTGACTTACTACAACTCTCTCAGTTCCATTTACAACAAACGTACCATTGTTTGTCATAAGTGGAAGATCACCTAAGTATACTACTTGTTCTTTGATGTCTCTAAGTGACTTTTCTCCAGTTTCTTCGTTAAGATCCCATATAATTAGTCGAAAAGTAACCATTAAAGATGCTGAGAATGTTAAACCTTTTCTTCTACATTCATCTACATCGTATTTAGGATTATCAAGATAATAATCAATATAATGAAGTTCAGATTTACCTGCATAGTCTTTAATGGGAAAGACAGAATTAAAGACTTCTTGCAGTCCAATATTTGAACGTTCCTCAACTGATTTTCCTAACTGGAGGAACTTATCAAAAGAGATTTTCTGTATATCTACTAAATTTGGAACTTCAATCGTTTTACCGATTTTACCAAAAGAATAGCGAATACGTTTTTTTTCAGTGAAACTAAGTGGCATAATTTGTAGAACCTGTAATTAATAAATAATTATTTAAGTTCTACTTTTGCACCAGCGGCTTCGAGCTTAGTCTTCATCTCTTCAGCCTCTTCTTTCTTAACTCCCTCTTTTAAAGTTTTTGGAGCGCCATCAACCATATCTTTAGCTTCTTTTAAACCAAGACCAGTGATTGCTCTTACTTCTTTAATTACATTAATTTTTTGGTCGCCAGATGCTGCTAAAACTACATCAAAGCTATCTTTTTCTTCAGCTGCCTCTGCTGCTGGCGCTGCGCCGGCTGCGGCAACTGCAACTGGAGCTGCTGCTGAAACTCCCCATTTTTCTTCTAAAAGTTTTGAAAGTTCTGCTGCTTCCATAACTGTTAGAGTTGATAATTCATCAACGATTTTATTTAAGTCTGCCATTTGTGTCTCTCCCTAAGTTAGTCTTTTTTGTTTTGTAGTATTGAAATAATGTCTTGATCAGGTCTCTGTAATAATCTTACAAGTTTCGATGCTGGAGCATTAATCAACCCAACTATTTTTCCTCTGATTTCATCTAGAGAAGGTAAAGTTGCAACCTTAGCTATATCGTCTTTTGTATATAGTGTGTTATCGAAAAAAGCTGCCTCTGCAGATAGCTTTTTTAAATCTTTTTCAAATTTTTTACAAACTTTTGCGGTACCTACAGGATTGTTTGTAAAAATTAGAAGTTTTTGTTGAGATAAAAAATCATTTAATCCTTTTTTGTCTTCTGATCTATCAATAAAGATTTTTACAATATTATTTTTTGAAATTTTTGTAACGCCTTCATTGTTTCTAATTTCTGTTCTAAATTGAATCATTTCTTTAACAGACATATTAGAAAATGAAGCAATAAACATTGCTGAGTAGTCTTTAGACATTTGGTCTAAATTTTCAATATATTGTTGTTTTTGAGCTTTATTCAATTTCTTAAACCTCCACCTTTAGGCCAAAACCCATAGTTGATGAAATAAAAACTGAGTTAATAAAGTTACCTTTGACGCCCGAAGGTTTAATTTTTTTAATTTCCTCAACAAAAGAATTAATATTTTCACTAAGGTGATTTTCATCAAAACTAATTTTACCAAGTGCAGCATGTATAGTTCCTGCTTTATCATTTTTATAGGCAACTAAACCTTTGTTTATGTTATCAATTGTGCCTTTTACATCATTCGTTACAGTTCCTGTTTTAGGATTGGGCATTAAACCTTTTGGACCTAAAACTTTTGCAATCTTACTTACAACTGCCATCATGTCTGGTGTAGCAATGATAACGTCGACATCAATTTTTTCTTGCAATGCAGAGACTAAATCTTCGCCACCAACCTTTTTTACGCCTAGTGATTTCGCTTCTTCAGCAGCTTTACCTTGTGCAAAGACAGCTATTTCAACTTTTTTTCCCAAACCATGAGGTGGAACAAAACTGCCTCTTACGTTTTGATCTGATTGTTTTGAGTCAATACCAGTATTAATTGAAACTTCGATGGACTCGTCAAATTTTACAAATTTTTTTTCTTTAAGAATTTTGACCGCTTCAATAATAGGATAAGTTTTGTTGAAATCTACACCTTCAATTTGTTTCTTTTTATTCTTTGTTAATAGCATTAAACGACTTCCATTCCCATTGACCTAGCTGATCCGAGTATAATCTTTGATGCTTGATCGACATCATATGCATTAAGGTCTTCTAATTTTTCTTTTGCTATTTCATTTATTTGCGCCATCGTAACTTTTCCAAGTTTAGATCGACCGGGAGTTTGACAGCCTTTTTTAATCTTTGCGGCTTTTTTGAGATAAAAAGTAACCGGAGGTTTTTTAGTAACAAAATCAAAAGATCTATCTTTATATGCAGTAATGATTGTAGGTATCGGTGCACCTTTTTCTAAATCTTTAGTTGCATCGTTAAATTGTTTACAAAAATCTTGAATGTTTAATCCCTTTTGACCTAAGGCCGGACCTACAGGAGGAGCTGGATTCGCTGAACCAGCAGGAATTTGAAGTTTTATATATCCTAATATTTCTTTTGCCATTGTTTTCTAGCCTTTTACTACCTGCGAGTAATCTAATTCTAACGGTGTAGGTCTCCCAAAAATTGAGACGGACACTTTAAGCTTTTGTCTTGAACTGTCAACCTCTTCTATAATGCCACTAAATGAGGCAAAAGGACCATCAGATACCTTTATTTGCTCACCAACTTCGTATTCAAACTTAGGCTTTGGATTATCTACCCCTTCAGTAATATCTTGTAAAAGCTTTGAAACTTCTCTTTCAGATATAGCTATAGGCTTGTCTTTAGTTCCTAAGAAATTAGATACTTTTGGAATATCTCTAACTAAATGCCAAGTATCATCATTCATGACCATTTTAACTAAAACATAACCAGGGAAAAATTTCTTTTCAGAGTTTACTCTTACGCCTCTTCTTACCTCAACCACAGCTTGAGTTGGCACTGACACTTCACTAATTAAATCTTCGAGTTCTACTTTCTTCGCCTCATCTAAGATAGCGTCAGCTACTTTTTTTTCAAAGCCAGAGTGACAATGAACGACATACCACTTTGATGTATCTGAACTAACTACCATTATTATCCTAAAATAATTCTAACTATGAATGCGAAAAACTGATCGAGAAGCATTAAAATGACTGCAGCAATACTAATTACAACCAAGACTATTCCAGAAGTAGTAAAAGTTTCTTTTTTAGAAGGCCAGGTAACTTTAGATACCTCCTGTCGAACCTCTCTTAAATACTTAGCTGGATTAAATTTCATGATTAAAACTGGCAGGAGTGGCAGGCATCGAACCCGCAACCTCCGGTTTTGGAGACCGGCGCTCTACCAATTGAGCTACACTCCTTCATAATTAATAATGCTGCAGAGAAATTAATTATTCAATAATCTCTGATACAACTCCTGATCCTACAGTTCTGCCACCTTCACGAATAGCAAAACGTAAGTTGTTGTCCATCGCAATAGGAGCTAGTAGTTCAACTTCAAGAGTAACGTTATCACCAGGCATAACCATCTCTGTTCCTTCAGGAAGTTTGATAGAACCGGTAACGTCAGTTGTTCTGAAATAGAACTGTGGTCTATAGTTAGCAAAGAATGGGGTGTGTCTTCCACCTTCTTCTTTACTTAATGCATAGATTTCAGCTTTAAATTTCTTGTGCGGCTTAATACTTGCAGGCTTCGCTAGAACTTGACCACGTTCAACTTCTTCTTTTTTAGTACCACGAAGAAGAAGACCAACGTTATCGCCAGCTTCACCAGAGTCTAAAAGTTTTCTAAACATCTCAACACCAGTAACAGTAGTTTTTTGAGTATCTGTTAAACCAATGATTTCAACTTCTTCACCAGGTTTGATAACACCTTGTTCGATACGACCAGTAACAACAGTTCCTCTACCTGAAATTGAGAAAACATCTTCAACCGGCATTAAGAAAGGTTTATCTAAATCTCTGGCAGGAGCAGGAATATAAGCATCTACTTTTTCCATTAATTCTAAGATTGAATTTTTTCCAATAGCTTCATCTCTATCTTCAACAGCCGCTAATGCAGAACCTTTTACGATTGGAATGTCATCTCCAGGAAAATCATAACTAGATAATAATTCCCTGATTTCCATTTCAACTAAATCTAAAAGTTCAGCATCATCAACTTGATCAACTTTGTTCATGTATACAACAAGAGCAGGAACACCAACTTGTCTTGCTAATAGAATATGTTCACGAGTTTGTGGCATTGGACCATCTGCTGCGTTAACAACTAAAATTCCACCATCCATTTGAGCAGCACCAGTAATCATATTTTTTACATAGTCTGCGTGACCAGGACAGTCAACGTGTGCGTAGTGTCTTTTCTCAGTTGAGTATTCTACGTGTGCGGTAGAAATTGTAATACCTCTCTCTTTTTCTTCAGGAGCTTTATCAATTTCATCATATGCAGTAAATGTTGCGCCACCTTTTTCTGCTAATACTTTTGTGATTGCAGCAGTAAGTGTAGTTTTACCATGGTCGACGTGACCGATAGTTCCAATGTTGACGTGTTCTAACGATCTGTCAAATTTTTCTTTAGCCATTTTAAGTTGTTACCTCTTTATAATATCTATTACTTAATTTTTTTTTGTTCTTGGAGCGGGTGAAGGGAATCGAACCCTCGTAGCCAGCTTGGAAGGCTGGAGCTTTACCATTAAGCTACACCCGCGAATAAGCGGGTAACCACTTCAAAACAACCACAAAAACAAATCCTTGTGAGTTCCGATAAACTACTTATTTTTCTTTAAAATTCAATAGCTAATGTGAAAAAAAGTGGTGGAGGGAGTAGGATTCGAACCTACGTACACTTGCGTGAACAGATTTACAGTCTGCCGCCTTTAACCACTCGGCCATCCCTCCTGAGTGTAAAAACAGGACTTGATTAATAGATAATTGTCTTTGAAAGTCAATAGACTTCCTAAAGTTTAAATGTAATTTGTAAATATGATTATTTCTGGCGATAATGCTTGTTTAGCTTGTCTTATACACAATCCCTCAAAAGTAAAAGAGGTATTAATAAATAAAGATAAAAAAGCTGAATATATGAAGATTATTGAAAAAAATAATACTATTAAAAATATTCGATTTATTGATAAAAAAGAGCTTCAAAAAATTGATAAGGATAATCTCAGACAGTCAAATGATATAATAATAAGACGTGATGATTATAACCCATCCTCTTTGCAGGATATATGTAGTCTAAATAAAGAAAATTCAATAATTGTAGCTCTTGATCAATTAACTGATCAAAATAATCTTGGAAATATTATAAGGACATGTCTTTTGGCAGGCGTAAATGGAATTATTATTCCTGATCACTCATCCGCTCCAATAACCTCATCAACTGCAAATACCTCTGCTGGAGCGATAGAAATTTTAAAATTTCATATATCTAAGAATTTGAATAGATCTCTTGAAGAATTAAAAAAAAATGGATATTGGACTTATGCCCTAGATATGAAAGGCAAATTAATAACTAAAGATTTTAGATTTGATAAAAAAACGATTATCATTTTGGGAAATGAAGGAAAAGGAATTAGAAAGAACATTTTAAATAATAGCGATTTTATTATCTCACTACCTCAAGAAGAAGTAAGCGGAATTGATAGTTATAATGCAGCTAACTCTCTTGCAATGACTTTATACCATTATAAGGTTAACTTATTGTAATTAATTATTGTTTCTTGGGGATATTAGTATAAATAGTTACAAAATGCCGGCTTAGCTCAGTTGGTAGAGCAGTTGATTTGTAATCATCAGGTCGGGAGTTCGAGTCCCCCAGCCGGCACCACTTTCATTGATTATTAATTTACATTCATTAAATTACTTGTATGAACTCAGAAGTTGATCAATTTGGTCGAAGAACAAATAACTCAGATGGACTTAATGACGACAAATCAAAAAGAATTCTAGAAGCTCTCAGTGATATTAAAAACCAACTTCAAAATGATGAATTTATTCCCAAAGTTGAAAAGGAAAACATAACTAGATCTAAAGAAATAAAAAAAGATAATAATCATGATCTAGATTTTAAAAATCTTCATTATAAAATTGAAAGTTTAGAGACGAAAATTAATCAAATTGTTGAAAATTTAGAAAATAATCAAAAAGGTGTTTTAAAAAAAGAAGAAAAGTTAGAAGAAGAAGCTCAATCAATATTTCATAAAATAGAAAATAATAATTCAGATCAACAAAGCAAGTCTATAGTAGTTTTAGAAAATCAAAGTCTTCAAAATATCTCTAATTTTAAATTTTATCACTTTCTCATTTTATTATTTATTTTATTAGTAGTTTTGACTTTAATAACATCAAACAACTTAGGATTAACTATATCAGAGTCTTTAAATTTTTTTTTAAGTCTTTTTAGCTAAAAGAAGTATTTAATCTTTCTACATTAGCTGCGCTAAACTTAAACTCAGGAATTTTTCCATAAGGATCTAACTGAGGATTAGTCAATACATTAGCAGCAGCTTCAGCGAAACAGAAAGGAATAAAGACCATGCCTTCAGGTATTTCTTTGTCTCTTCTTACTTTTATTACAATAGTACCACGTTTTGTTTTTACTTTAACTTGGTCACCTGGTTCTATATTCATTCTTTTCATATCCCATCTATTCATACTTACAATAGCTTCTGGCTCAATATGATCTAAAACCGTTGCTCTTCTTGTCATTGATCCTGTATGCCAATGTTCAAGTAAACGACCAGTTGTAAGTATCATGGGAAAATCATCATCGGGTAATTCTGCGGGTGGAATAAGTCTTGCAGGAACAATCTTACCCTCTTCCGTTTGCAGTTGGGAATTTCTCATTAAAAATAATTTCATTACCTGGTTTGTTAGGATCATCACAGGGATAGGTAACTGAACTTTCATTTTCTAAACGCTCATATGTAATATTTTTTAAAGAAGGCATAACTTGAGCCATTTCATCAAACACATCTCTTGGATGTAAGTAACTCCAGTCCAGCCCCACTCTCTGGGCAATTGCTTGAGTAATCCACCAATCTTGTCTGGCATCTCCTGGGGGTGGGACAGCTTGACGTCCCAATTGAACTTGACGATTTGTATTGGTAAATGTTCCTGTTTTTTCAGCGTGCGCAGAGGATGGTAAAATTACATCAGCATGCCAAGCTGTTTCGGTCATAAAAATATCTTGGACCACCAAGTGATCAAGTTTTGCGAGCGCCTCTCTTGCATGGTTTTGGTCAGGATCAGACATCGCAGGATTTTCTCCCATGATGTACATAGACTTTATTTCGTCCTCTAATATTTTGTTTATAATCTCAACAACTGTTAAGCCTTTTTTGTTATCCAATTCTACTTTCCAAAAGTTTTCATACTTGGAGTGAATATCTTGATTTTCAACCGATTGATAATCAGGAAAAACCATAGGAATCAAACCAGCATCAGAGGCACCTTGAACATTATTTTGACCCCTTAAAGGATGAAGACCAGTTCCATTTCTTCCAATTTGACCAGTGGTGAGAGCAAGTGCGATTAAACATCTTGCATTATCTGTGCCATGGACGTGTTGCGAAACTCCCATACCCCAAAAAATAATAGATTTTTCAGAAGTGGCATATAATCTAGCAACCTCTCGCAATTCATCAGCAGATATACCACAAATAGACTCCATTTTTTCAGGAGAGAAGTCTTTTATTTCTTCTTGAAGCTTCTCAAAACCTTCAGTTTGACCTTGAATGTATTGTTGGTCATATAATTTCTCATCAATAATTGTGTAAAGTAAAGCATTGAGCATCGCTACGTCAGTACCGGCTTTGAATTGTAAATTATGAGTAGCAAATTTACTTAAACCTTGTTTTCTTGGATCCATGACAATTAATTTTGATCCTCGCTTTGTTGCTCTTTTTAAATAAGTTGCAGCAACAGGATGATTTTCTGTAGGTCTTGCACCAATTACAATAATACAATCTGCATCAGTAGCTGCCATAAAAGGGGCGGATACTGCACCAGAATTTACACATTCCATTAATGCAGCAACTGAAGATGCGTGGCATAATCTTGTACAGTGGTCAACATTATTAGAGCCAAAGCCTACACGAACAAGTTTTTGAAATAGATAGGCTTCTTCGTTTGAACATTTAGCTGAGCCAAAACCTGCTAAACTTTTAGGACCATGATCTTCTTTTGACTTAGATAAACCTTTAGCTGCTTCATCAAGAGCATTTTCCCAACTAGTTTCTTCAAAATAGTCAGATATTTCAGAGTCTTTAAATTGAAAATTTGGATCTTTTGGAACTCCGGCTTTTCTAATAAGAGGCTTGGTCAACCTACCTTCATGGTTGATGTAATCAAATCCAAAACGACCTTTTACACAAAGTCTATTTTCATTAGCCGGTCCATCTTTTCCATCAACATATAATATTTTATCATCTTTTACGTGGACTTGGGTTTGACATCCAACCCCACAATATGGGCAGACGCTATCAACTGTTCTATCAGCGTAATTAACACGAGCACCCTCTTCATTAACTAAAGAGGATTCCATTAATGCTCCTGTTGGACAAGCTTGCACACATTCGCCACAAGCTACACAAGTACTTTCTCCCATAGGATCATCTAAATCAAAGATAACTTTTGCGGTTGAACCTCGATAAGCCATACCGATTACATCATTTACTTGAACTTCTCTACATGCACGAACACACAAGTTACAATTGATGCATGCATCTAAATTTACGCTCATAGCTTTATGAGATCTATCTATATTAATTTTTTCTTTTCCAGGAAATCTACTGGTACTAACGCCCATTTTTTCTGACCAGTTCCAAAATTTAGAGTCAGGATCAGGAGATTGTTCTTTAGAAGGTTGGTCCGACACTAATAATTCAAAAACCATAGATCGAGATTTTTCTGCCCTCGAAGAATTAACTGTAACTTCCATGCCTTCAGTTGGTTTTCTAATACATGATGCTGCTAAAGTTCTTTCACCTTTAATTTCGACCATGCAAGCTCGACAATTACCGTCAGCTCTGTAGCCTGGCTCAGGTGAATAGCATAAGTGGGGAATATCTATATTGTTTTTTTTTGGCAACATCCCAAATTGATTCAGATGGTTCAGCTAAATATTCTTTACCATCAATAGAAAATTTTATTTTATCTGTCATTAGTTGGTTACCTCATTAGGAAAATGTTTGATTACAGAAAGTAAAGGATTAGGAGCAGCCTGCCCTAATCCACAAATGGATGCATCCATCATGGCTGACGATAGCTCTTTTAATAATTCTACATCCCAGGAACTTTCATTCATTAGTTTAAGGGCCTTCTCTGTTCCATTTCTACAGGGTGTACACTGGCCACAACTCTCATCATGAAAGAAAAACATTAAATTCTTTGCTATTTCACCCATTTTATCTTTATCCGATAAAACAACTACGGCAGCTGAACCAATAAAACATCCATGCTCCTGTAAGGTATCAAAGTCTAGGGGAACGTTATCCATGGAAGCAGGTAAAATGCCACCTGAAGCACCGCCAGGAAGGTACGCCTTAAAAGTATGATTATCTTGCATTCCCCCACAGTATTCTTCAATTAACTGTTTTATTGTAATACCTGCTGGAGCTAGCTTGACACCAGGGTTTTTGACTCTCCCAGAAACTGAAAAAGTCCTTAAACCTTTTCTGTTATTGAGACCATGACTGTTAAACCAAACAGCACCTTTTTCTAAAATTTCTCTGACCCAAAAAACTGTTTCTACATTATGAATAAGAGTTGGTCGTCCAAACAAACCCACTTGGGAGGGGAAAGGAGGTTTGTGTCTTGGTAGACCTCTTTTGCCTTCTAGACTTTCAAGCATTGAGGACTCTTCACCACAAATATAGGCGCCCGCACCTCTTCTTAAATGTATTCTGGTTTTGATATTTAAATTGTTATCTTCAATAATTTTAATTTCTTTTTTTAAAAATTTAATTACATCAGGATACTCATCTCTCATGTAGATATAAACATCAGAAGCTTCAACAACCCAAGCTGCAATCAACATACCTTCAAGAAAACGATGAGGATCTCTTGAAAGATAATGATGATCTTTAAAAGTTCCAGGTTCTCCTTCATCGCCGTTTATAGCCATTAGTCTTGGCTGCTGTTCAGCCCTAACAAATCTCCATTTTTTTCCAGTTGGAAATCCTGCCCCACCTAATCCTCTAAGGCCTGATAATTCCATTTCTTCAATTAAGTCCATTGGATTTTTTTTATTTTCTAGACATTCTTTTAAGATTTTATACCCACCAGACTTAGTATAATTTTCAAAATTAATATATTCAGGTGTAATAGGTTTTATGTCTTTGGTCTCAATCGAAGTTTTTATTTTTTCCAGATTAGCATTTGTGATGTGTTTTTTTCCAACTTCAACTACTGGCGCTTGATGACATCGGCCCATACAAGGAGCTCTTACGACCCTAATATTTTCATCGCCAGAATAATTTGATTCAAGTTCTTTTTGAAGAGATTGGCATCCATTCATCTCACATGTAATGCTATCACATACACGAATTGTGATTTCAGCTGGTGCAACTTCATCATCTTTGAAAATATCAAAGTGTGCATAAAAAGATGCAACTTCATAAATTTCAGTTAAGGGGAGATTAGTTAATTCTGCTAAGGCAGCTAAATATTTAGGTTTCAAACATTTATAATTATCTTGAATTAAATGAAGGCACTCTATCAGCATATCTCTTTGTCGAAGATAATCAGTTGGGATTAAATTTTTTAACTCATTAATTGATTGATCATCAGATTGTCTACCTTTATTGAAAGTTAAAGCGTTTCTTCTGCCGGAACCAGGATGTATTTTTTTAGTGTTATCTTCCATGTATCATTGAAATTATTTAAATCGATTAAATATTCAATTATTAATGAGTAATTGATTAATAAGGATTACTTATCAAAATTTTTTAAAAACTTTATAAATGAGTCCTTTATTGGAGATGGGCCTTTATCTTTAATAAAAACCGAACCAACGGAATGAGTTACAACAGGAGTATTTAATTCAATAAATTGAATATTAGAATCATTCTCAAATAGAGATGCATAAGAACCTGGCATAATAGTCGATAGATCTGAAGATGAGACATGGGAAAAAAGATGAATTAATGAGTTAGACTCAATCATAATATTAGGAGTAATATTTTTACTTTTAAATATAGCATCTAATATTCTCCTAAATTGATTTTCTTGGGAGATTAGACATAAATCCTGGCCATCACACTCAGTCCAAGAAATATTTTGTAATTTTTGGTATCTTTTATTTTTAGTAACTAAAAAATACTTTTCTTTGTATAGATGTACTTTTTCCACACCAAGTATAGGTTCATTATCTAAATAGCTAAAACCAATATCCAACTTAAAATCGTGTAATCCCTCGTCTATTTTATTTGAGGACATTGAATAGACTTGTATATTTATATTTCTAAACTTTTTCACATATTGATTTAGAATATATGAGACATCGATAAGGGCGGAAGGTATTACTCCTACCCTCAAACTCCCAGTGAGGTTATTTTTTAATTCAGAACTTAGTTGTTTAATTTCACTGTACTCTTTAACGATATACTTAAATTTTTCTTTTAAAATTTCACCCTCTTTTGTTAAACCAATAAAATTTTTACCTCTTTTTACTAGCTTGACACCAATTTCATTTTCTAATGATTTTAATTTCATAGATAATGCTGGTTGAGATATATTTAATTTTTCAGCAGCACGATTAAAGTGTTTTTCACTATCTAATGCTAAAATTATTTCTAAATTCTTTATTTCCATGAAATATTAAAATAAATATATACTTAAATGGAATATTATCTAGATACGAAAGGTTATGAATGTCCAATACCTGTATTAAAGACTGCCAAACGTATAAAAAAATTAAAAAAAAATGATTTAATTACAGTAGAGAGCGATGATCCTTTATCTAAATTTGATTTTGAAAATTACTGTGAAGAAAATAATTTCAAAATTATTTCATTAAAAACTCTCAAAAATATCGTAATTATTAAATTTCAAATTTAATAACTGGATACGACTTTCCTTTAATAACTTTAGATAAACCCTCTTCGACAATCAAAAATCCATCACTTTGTGCCGTAGAAATTAATTTAGCAGACCCTTTAGAGTTGTGTTCAAAGGCTGTTTTACCTTTAATCTTAACTCTGATAAATTTGGTAATATTAACTTTTTTATTTTCACTAAAACCTGATTTAAAATTATCTACTTTAAAGTTTGAATAAAGATCATTTGGGTCTAAAAATTTTGAAATTATTAATTTCAAATTAACCATTACAGCAAGTGGATTACCCGGTAGGGAAAAAATATATTGTCTATTCTGTTTTGCAAAAATTATTGGTCTTCCGGGCTGTATACGAAGATATTGAAATAAAATTTTAGAATTTTTAGTTAAATAAGATGAAGTGTGATCTCCGGAACTGAATGACGATCCTCCTGAACTAATAATTAAATCATACTGAGAATTTTTAGTTTTATAAAATTTCTCAACATCTTTAAAAGTATCTTTTAAAATTCCTAAATCATTTATTGAAATAGGATATTTCTTAAGAAAATTGATAATTTGTAATTTATTTGAGTCAAAAGTTTGAAAGTCTTTTTTTTTCTTTTTGTAATCAATTAATTCATCTCCAGTAGAAATCACACCAACTTTTAACGGACTGTATATGTCAATTTTTTTTATTCCAACTGAAGCAAGCAAGGCGAGTTTTATAAAATTAATTTTTTGATTTTTTTTTATAAGTATTTGATTTTTTTTTAAATCCTCACCTTTTTTTTTTATGTCTTTATTAGAAATTTTTGATTTTGATAAAATTAAATAATCATTTTCAATGAATGCATTTTCTAAAGAAATAAAATTGTTAAATTTACTTGGAATGCTAGCACCAGTATTAATTCTATAAGCATAATTTATGCTTAAATTGTTAAAAACTTTCCCTGTTTTGATTATTTTTGATGAAATGGGAATTTTAGTAGATTTTTTATTTGATATTATAATACCATCAAGTCCTGCTGAGTTTAACTCAGGCAAATTTATTGGTGAACGTATTTCTTTACTTGAAATAAAATTAAGAGAATTGGCTAAATCAATTTTAGAAGATTTTTTCGTTCTTTTATTGTGTAAAAGAGCTATTTGAACTGCTTTTTTTAAACTAATAAATTTAGAATAAGTCACTTAAAATTTCTTTTATAATTTCATTAACTTGATCGTGTCTTAATACTTTAATTGGATGTTCTGACATATCATCACTGACTAAAAGTTTGACATTATCTAAAGATTTATAAAGCAATTCTTTATTATTCTTAGTTAAATTTACTTCAATTTTTGAGAGTTTTTTTATTTTTTTAAAGCCTTCAAATATAAGAATATCGCACCCATTATTAAGTTTGATTAATTCTTCTATATCTATTTCAGGTGAGATTTTTTCTTCTATATGAGCTAGTCTTTTTTCTGAAACAATTGTGGTTTTGTATGAGCCAGCTTCCCTAATTTTATAGCTATCAGTATTAGGGTGATCAATGTCAAATGTATGATGAGCATGCTTTACCACACCTACTTTAAATTTTTTTTTCTTAAGATGGGCAACGAGTCTGGATACTAATGTCGTCTTGCCACTATTTTTCCACCCAATAACTGCTATTGTTTTCATTTATTTAACAACCATAATACATCTATAAAATTATGACAGATTTTTTGATTAGACCGAGTGTAAATAATAAATCCTTATTTAAATATAAAAACACCATAGATGAGAATGGAAAAAAAATAATTATTCCCGTAATTGAAGAAAAGCCATTAACTTTGTATCTCAACAATCAAGAAATAGTAACAATGATGACTATTGGTGATTATCCTGAGTATTTGGCACTTGGATATTTGTACAATCAAGGAATGTTAGATGATTTTAACAAAGTCAGAAAAATAGAATACCACAAAGATCTCAAAACAATTGTTGTTAGAACTGCTGATAAAACTAATTATGAAAAAAAATTAAAGAAAAAGGTTAATACTTCAGGTTGTGCACAAGGCACAGTATTTGGTGATTTATATAACGAAGTAGAAGAAATTATTTTAAATAAAAATATCAAAGTAACTCATCAAGAACTTATAGAGTTATCAAAAAAAATTAATTTAGAACCCAGTTTATATCTTAAAGTTGGTGCCATTCATGGTTGTGTTTTGTGCGAAGGAAATAAACCTCTTTATTATTTTGAAGATGTTGGAAGGCATAATGCTGTTGATAAGATTGCAGGATTAATTTTGAAAAAAAATATCAATGTTGAAAATATGTCATTTTACACAACTGGTCGTTTAACCAGTGAAATGGTAATTAAATGCATAAAGATGCGAATACCAATACTTTTGTCTCGCTCAGGTTTCACAGCATGGGCTGTAGAAATAGCTAGAAAGAAAAAATTAACTATGATTGGTAGATTAAGAGGGAAAAGACTAAATATATTATCTGGTGACTTTAGATTTAAAAAGTGAGCGATCAAATAATAATTTCAATCCTTACTGGAGGAAAGTCCACTCGAATGAAATTCCAGAATAAAAGTTTTCTTAAAATTCATAACAAAACATTTATTGAATTACTCTTAGATCAATTAAAAATACTTGGATACGAAATTGTCATTAATGTAAATGATGATGAAGAGAAATACTCAAAATTTGGTTTTCAATTAGTAGCAGACAAAATCAAAGGTAGGAAGGGTCCACTAGCTGGCCTTCATAGTGTTATGAGTCTCTATGAA
Organism: Alphaproteobacteria bacterium; assembly: GCA_045560885.1. Lineage (GTDB taxonomy): Bacteria > Pseudomonadota > Alphaproteobacteria > HIMB59 > HIMB59 > HIMB59. Next base: position 43,777 of record JBJKYU010000068.1, on the reverse strand, counting down.
AAAACAAAAAAAAATATTTGGTTTGCTATGTTGCCTACAGATGCCCCTTTAATAAATCTAAATCTTTTTAAAGAATTTGAAAAGATACAAACTAAGAATAAAAACTCTTATATCTCTAAAATAGATGGAAAAATAGAACCTATGTTTTCATTTTGGTCTATCAATTCTTTTGAAAAATTAGATAGAATTTTAAATTTGAATGACGGTTATAAGATTATGAAATTTGCTGAGGAAATTGGGTTTGAATATTTAAGTATTAAAAAAGAGAAAAAATTAGAATTCTTTAATATAAATAATCTAGAAGATTATAATCTTTTTAAGAATTCTTATTAAATGAAATTAATTTTGTACCATTGTGATTGAGAGTCTTTTCTTCATAAGAGTAACTTTTAGATAAAAAGTATGGCTTATAATCTTTAAAATTTATGTATGAAAAAGCTCTAACACCCTCATTAAATGTATGAGGTTCCACAGTAATGTGAATGGTATCAACTAATTCAGCGTAGATAAAAAAATCATGTACGCTAGTGCCTCCTAAAATTAAAATATTTCCTGAACATATCTTTTCAAAATCGCTCCATTGGTGTAAATCTGGGTTAAAATAAAACTGATCAGGAATATCTTCTTTTATAAGTTTTATCTCCTCATACTTTCTTGAGAAAACAATTCTTTTTCTTTGTTGATTAGGGTTAAGTTCATGAGTAGTTCTTCCCATTACTTGCCATTTATTTTCACTAATTAGTGTCTGCAAATGATTTTGATCTTCTTTTGAGGTCCATTCAAAAGGATTATCTTTTGAATGTTTTGCTATAAAACCATCTTGTGAACATGCAAAAGCTAATGTGTATTTCATGATTTATTGATGTATAAATTATATTATTAAAATATTCACTTAATAAATGAATTTCTATTTACCTATCGCTGAAATATCTATCAACATTTATATATTGTTATCACTTGGTATAGGGATTGGTTTTATATCAGGGCTTTTTGGTATCGGAGGAGGGTTTATTTCTTCACCTTTACTCATTCTTGTGGGAATACCTCCTGCTGTAGCTGTAGGGTCGACTACAGTTCAAGTATTTGCTTCTACTTCAACAGGTGTAATAAACCATTATCAGAAAAAGAATATTGATTATCAAATGGGCATTACCATGGTCATTGGAGGTATTTTTGGTACTTTGACAGGAGTTTTGCTTTTAAACAATCTTCAAAACATTGGATCAATTGATAATTATCTTAGCTTTATTTATGTCGTGCTTTTGTTAGGAACAGCAATTTTTATTTTATACGAAACAGCTAAGGTAAATATTTTTTATAAAAATAAAAAATTTAAATTGCATCAACACTCTTGGATACATGGTCTTCCCTTTAAGTTTAAATATAGAAAATCAAAATTATATATCAGTATTCTTGCCCCGCTGATTATAGGTTTCGGGATAGGTCTTTTGACAGGATTTACAGGCATCGGAGGAGGATTTATTCTAATTCCATGCATGATTTATCTTTTGGGAATGACTACAATATCAGTCATAGGTACTTCCCTTTTTAATATTACGATTATTTCCTTAATTTCTCTTTTTCTCCAAATTACAATAAATCAAAATGTGGATTTTGTATTAGCAATAATACTTATCATTAGTAGTTCATTTGGGGCTGCTATTGCTTCTAGAATTGTTGAGAGGTTAGATCAAGAAAATTTAAAAGTATTATTTGGTGTGCTCTTAATAATCATTGCATCTTTTCTTTTATATGAACTTTTTAGAACCCCAATCAATTTATATCGGATAGAGTATGCTTAGAATAATACTAATAATACTATTTGTTTTTTGCTCTTCTAACTCTTGGTCTTCAAAATTTTCACTTGATAAGTTTGATATAGAAATAAACTCAAACTTCTTAGGTGAAGAAATTGTTTTATTTGGTCAAAAAGACGAAGGAAGAGATTTGATAATTATATTTGAAGGTAATGAAAAACCAGGAAAATTGTTCACAAAAACTAAAAAAGGTCTTTTGTGGATCAATGAAAAACAAGAAATAGATAGAATTCCTAGTTTTTTTGGTATTTTCTCAACCCCTAAGTATTCACTTAATCAGATTTTTTTAATACCCTCGGTTACCAATAAACATGTACTTATCAGTGATATCTCGGAGAGACTCTATCAAATAAGAACAGCTCTTAAAATTAAAGGACTTTACTTTGAAGATGAGCTCCGAAGTATCGAAGGAAGCCTTTTTATAAAAAAGTTTAAAATACCAGATAATATTTCAGCTGGTGATATTAAAGTTTCTTTATATGAAATTCAAAATAATGAAGTTATTAGCTTTAACCAAAAAAAATTAAATATTCAAAAAAAAGGGCTTACAAGTAAATTTGAAATAATGCTAGAGGAGCAATCGTTGGTTTATACAGCAATCTTAGTTATCTTTTCGATTGTATTTAGCTTATTATCAAATTGGCTTTTTAGAAGAAGATGAAAAAGATAAATCAAAGAAATTATTTTGTTGTAATCGATGATAGTGAAGAAATGTGGACTGCTGTAAAATTTGCTACAAAAAGAGCTAAGTCAACTAAATCAATCCTTACAACAATTAGTTTTATTGAAAGCATTAGTGATGGCATGATGTTAACTACATCTACCGAGAAAATTCTTGATAAAGAACAAATAAGTAGTGAAAAAGTCAAACATAAAGAAGTTCATGATTTCATTTTTGAACAATCTAAAATAAAAGCAAAAACAGAAATTTTTAAAATAAGTGAAATAGATGATTTTATTAATTTTTTAAATAGTTACTCATCAAATTCTACTATCATTTTAGCCACTAGCAAAGATATTGGAAAACCAGGTCCATTAATTGATAAATTGATATATGAAAAGGGAAATTCATTACATTGCCCTCTAGTAATTATAAATGGTAATCTTGAAGATAAAGAAATAGAGAAAATTATTTAACTGAAAAACAAAGAATTTAAAATTTGCGTTGTTTGCAATATTCCTTTTACATGGAGAAAAAAATGGGAAAAGGTATGGAATGATGTTAAATATTGTTCAGAAAAATGTCGAAGATCAAAATCAAAAATTCAAAACAAAAAATAGCTGATATCCTATTAAAAATAGGCTGCGTAAATATAAATTTTAAAAACAAGTTTACCTTAACCTCAGGGAAAAAGAGCCCTGTTTACGTTGATTGTAGAAAGTTAATTTCTTTTCCAAAAGAAAGAGAAATTGTGATTAATGAAATGACTAAGCTCATTAAATCTAAATATAAAAAAAAAGTCATAGTTGCTGGTGGTGAGACCGCTGGAATACCTTATTCTTCTTTTATCAGCCATAAGTTAAAGATGCCTATGGTTTATATTAGAAAACAGCCAAAAGGGTTTGGAAAAGGAAAATTGATTGAGGGAGAGTATAAAAAAAAATCTACATCTATTCTTATTGAAGATATGGCTACTGATGGAGGTAGTAAACTTCACTTTATTAACTCTTTAAGAAAAAATGACCTATCAGTTAAGGATATTTATGTGGTTTTTTTCTATAACATCTATCCTGTTGCAAAAAAAAACTTAAATAAAATGAAAGTTAATCTCAATTATTTAGCTAGTTGGCATGATATACTTGAAGTTTCACCTAACTATATTTCTAAAAAAGATCAAATTAAATTAGAGCAATACATTTCATCTATCGAAAATGGAAAATAAAATTATAAGTATTGTTTCTGGAGGTTTTGATCCGGTTCATCCTGGGCATATAATGATGATGAACGATTGTCTTGATTTTTCAGATTATTTAATTGTTGGAGTTAATTCAAATCAATGGCTAATAAATAAAAAGGGTAACTTTTTTATGGATATCAAACATAGACTTTATGTTATTAACAGCCTCGCTGCAGTAAATGAAGCTATTGAATTTGAAGATGACTCAAAAGGAAGTGCTTCTAATTTGCTTATCATTGTTAGAAAAAAATTTCCCTCTAATAAAATTATTTTTGCCAATGGAGGAGATCGATCTGATACTTCGAAAATTTTGGAGTATGATACTGCCCAAGAATTTAATATTGAACTTAAATTTGGTATAGGAGGCAATCATAAAGAGTCGTCTAGTTCTGATCTTTTAGGGCGCTGGGAGGAATATATTAAAAATAAAATTAAGGATTAAGGTTATATCTAATCCATTCCTGTTTATTTAATTCAAATACATCTCTTTGGTGAATGCGATGTGGCATATCTTGCCAGAACTCAAATTTTTTAGGCCTTATCATAAATCCTCCCCAATGAGATGGTCTTGGAACTTTATTTTCATCAGGATACTTTTTTTTAAATATCTCAATTTTTTCTTCTAATTCTTCTCTATTTTTAAGGGGTCTAGACTGATCACTCGCCCATGCCCCTATTCTGCTCATATAATGTCTAGAATTATAATAATCATCAGATTGCTCTGGATTTAATTTTTCAATTAAACCTTCAATACGGATTTGGCGTTGAAGTGATTTCCAGTGGAAATTTAAAGCTACATTTTTATTGTACTCAATATCAATAGATTTATTGCTTTGATAATTTGTAAAAAACCTAAAACCATTTTCATCAAAACCTTTTAATAGAACCATTCTTGAATGAGGGCGGTTATCTTTATCGACAGTAGACAAACACATTGCATTTGGATCATTAATTTCTTTTTCTGACGCTATTTCATACCAATTTTGAAAAAGAATAATTGGATTTAAATTTTTATCTGACATGGTATGAGTATTATATAAAGATTATAACAAAATGGATTTAAAAAATAAAAAAGGCCTTATTATGGGCGTTGCAAACGACAAATCTATTGCTTGGGGTATAGCTAAGCAATGCTCTAAATTTGGTGCAGAGTTAGCATTTACATATCAAAATGATCTTTTATTAAAAAGAATTGAGCCGCTAGCCAAGTCTGTCAATTCAGACTTTTTAATTGAATGTGACGTTAGCAGCGAGGGATCTGTTGAAAAAACTTTTAAGGAAATACAAGAGCGATGGGGAAAACTAGATTTCTTTGTTCATGCAGTAGCGTTTGCTGATAAAAATGAACTTAGAGGAAAGTATGTCGAAACATCTAAAGAAAACTTTCTCAATAGTTTGAATATATCTTGCTACTCATTTACTGAGTCTTGTAAATATTGTTATGAATTAATGAACGAAGGTGGAAGCATACTAACTCTTACTTATTATGGCGCAGAACAAGTTATGCCACACTATAACGTCATGGGTGTTGCCAAATCAGCTTTGGAAGCATCCGTAAAGTATTTAGCAGTAGATATGGGTGATAAAAATGTTCGTGTTAATGCTATTTCTGCAGGACCAATTAAAACATTAGCTGCATCTGGAATTGGAGACTTTCGATTCATTTTAAAATGGAATGAACTTAATTCACCTTTAAAAAGAAATGTTACATTAGATGATGTAGGAAACACAGGCGCTTACCTTTTAAGTGATTTATCTTCAGGCGTTACTGGAGAAATTCATCATGTTGACTGTGGATATCATACGGTAGGCATGGTAGCAGTAGATGAAGCCGAAGGGGTAGCTAATTTGCTTAGCGAGTTTAGTAATAAATAATTAATTTTTTATGTCTCATAATACTTTTGGAAATTTATTAAAATTTACAACATGGGGTGAAAGCCATGGTAAAGCAATTGGATGCGTTGTTGATGGATTTCCTGCTAATATTCCAATCGACCTTAGTTACATTCAGTCTAAATTAGATCTTAGAAAACCCGGTCAGTCTAAATTCACTACTCAAAGAAAAGAGAAAGACTTGGTAGATATATTATCTGGAGTATTTAAAGGAAAGAGTACTGGTTCTCCTATTTCAATGATCATTTTTAATGAAGATCAAAGAAGTAAAGATTACTCAAATATTCAAAACAAATTTCGCCCCGGACATGCAGATTTTACTTACCATATGAAATATAAAAATTTTGACTATCGTGGTGGAGGTAGATCAAGTGCGAGAGAGACGGCTATGAGAGTCGCTGCTGGGGCTTTAGCAGATTTATACCTAAAAAAAGTTGCGAATAAATTAAAGATTACCAGTGCTGTAATTCAAATTGGAAATTTAAAAATTGATAGCACCAAATGGAACGATAGTTTTATAAACCAAAATTCTTTTTTCTCTCCCAACAAATCAATTATCAAAGCATGGGAAGAGTTAATATTACTTCATCGTAAAAAAGGTTCGTCTTTAGGAGCAATAATAGAAGTTAGAGTAAAAAACTGCCCTGCTGGTCTTGGAGAGCCTATTTATCAAAAAATAGACTCTGAAATATCTAAGGCAATTATGAGCATTAATGCAGTAAAAGGTATCGAATTTGGAACAGGCTTTAATCTTATCAACTTAGATGGAACCAATGCTTCTGATCAGATAAGTTATAAAAATAAAAAAATTATATTTGATACCAATCATGCTGGAGGAATTTTAGGTGGAATTTCTTCAGGCCAAGATATTGTTTTCAGATATATTGTTAAACCTACAAGCTCAGTGTTAAGTGAAAAAAATACGATTACAAAAAGCTTAAGAAATACCAAAATAAAAACGATAGGAAGACATGATCCTTGTGTAGGTATCAGAGCTGTACCTGTAGGTATTGCTATGACCAGTTTTGTTATTGCAGATTTAATGCTTATGTTTAAATCTAAATTAATTTAATAAATTCGAGACTTTTTTATAAATTTCTTCAGGAGAGATCCCTGATTGACTGTACTGATCATTGATATCTGATTGATCTATAAATTCATCTTTCATAAAAAAATTTAAGACCTTAATTTGTTTTTTGATTTGATTTAAAAAAAAGTTGTTTACTTGGCTCGAAAAGCCTCCAATAGCATTTTCCTCAACAGTAATAAATATATCGTGATTTTTTAATAAAGTTTTCAATAATTGAGTGTCAATAGGTTTGGCAAAACGCATATCAATAATAGTAGTTTGTAATTTGTTTTTATCTTTAATTAATTTTGAGGCTAACTTAACCTGTTCTAATCTTGTACCTAAATTTAAAAATGCAACTTTTTTTCCTTTTTGAATAATCTTACCTTTGCCTAAAGTTATTTTTTCGAATGATTTTTTTTCGTTATATTCTCCGACGGTATCTCTAGGATACCTTATTGCAGAGGGTTTATTATCTATTGATAAGGAAAAATTTAACATATTTTTAAGCTCTTCTCCTGAGGATGGAGCCATTACAATAAAATTAGGTAAACAACAAAGGTAAGTGAGGTCAAAAGAACCAGCATGAGTAGCACCATCTGCTCCAACAAATCCAGAACGGTCAATTAAAAAACGAACGGGTAATGATTGTATAGCAATATCATGTACAACTTGGTCATATGCTCTTTGAAGAAATGTAGAATAAATAGCAACAAAAGGTTTCATGCTTTCAGTCGCCATTCCTCCAGCAAAAGTAACTGCATGTTGTTCTGCAATTCCGACATCAAAAAATCTATCAGGATATAATTCCTGAAATTTGTCTAAACCTGTCCCTGAGGGCATAGCAGCAGTAATAGCGGTTACCTTTTTGTCTTTTTTTGCGAGTTTTAATAAAGTTTCACTGATTACGCTAGTATAAGTCTTATCTTTTGATTTGTTTTGCACTCCAGTTTGGATATCAAAAGAAGATACACCGTGAAATTTGTCATTCGAATTCTCTGCAGGAGCATATCCTTTTCCTTTTTCTGTAATGATGTGCAGAAAAACAGGACCATGTAATTCTTTTTCTTTATATTTTTGAAAGAGTTGAATTAATAGATCTAGGTTATGGCCATCTATGGGTCCTATATAATTCATTCCCAACTCTTCAAATAGAGTATTTCCCGTTAAATAGCCTTTTAAATATCCTTCGGTTTTTTTGGCAAAATTACCTACTTCATCAGGCAATTTTTTTGTAAAGTTTTTTACAACATCTCTTATGTTTTCATAAGTTTTTGAGCTCAATAGATTAACTAAATATTTGCTCATTGCGCCAACTGGCTTCGCAATTGACATTTCATTATCGTTCAAAATGATTAATGAATTCTTATTAAGATGACCAATATTATTTAAGCCTTCAAAAGCCATCCCTGCACTAATAGCACCATCACCAATAATACTTATCACATCAAAAGACTTTTTTTGTAAGTCTCTAGCTACGGCAATGCCTAAATTTGCTGAAATAGATGTAGAACTATGGGCAGCACCAAATGGATCATAGATACTCTCAGATCGTTTAGTAAATCCTGAAAGGCCATTTTTCTTTCTTAGAGTATGAATTTTTCTCTTTCTACCAGTGATGATTTTGTGGGGGTATGTTTGATGGCCAACATCCCAAACAATTTTGTCTTTTGGAGTGTCGAAAACGTAATGAAGTGCAACAGTTAACTCAACTACACCCAGACTAGCTCCTAGATGCCCGCCAGTTTTTGATACTGTTTCAATAGTAAAGGTTCTTAACTCATCATTAAGTATCTTGAGTTCATCAAGTGTAAGTTTTTTTAGATCCTTAGGAAAATTAATTTTTGATAAAAACGACATAGTTACTAAGATTTTATTCGAAATCCTCGTTAACCAGATCTTTATTCTTTTTGATAATTTTATTTATTTTTAATTTAGCTGACTTTAATTTTTCTTCACAAAAGTCTTTTAATTCAATTCCTTCCTCAAATAATTGAATACTATCTTCAAGATGTGTGTTCTCATTTTCAAGCAATTGAGCTATTTCCTCTAGCCTTTGGAGGGCGTCTTCAAAAGATTTTTCATTTTTTTTATTCATTTGAGTACTCATCTAATATTTTTAAATGAAAGTCTAGACCATTATACAAACCATCCATGTTATATCCACCTTCGAGTACAGAAATTACTGGGATATCTTTTGCAAATTTTTTTAAAATAGCTTTAGTTACCCAGTCAAAATCATCATTTTCAAGATTTATAGAAGCTAAAGGGTCTAATTTATGGGCGTCAAAGCCTGCAGAAAAAAATATGATATCAAATTCTATATTTATCTTATCTATTATTTTTTCTTGAAATAGTTTTCTAAATAAATCTGAGTCACAACCTGAGGGCAATGGGCAATTGAAAATATTGCCGACACCTATTTCATTTTCATTACCCGTTCCTGGGTAAAATGGGTACTGGTGACTTGAAGCATAATAAATATTTGAATTCGACTCAAATATATGTTGTGTGCCATTTCCATGATGTACGTCAAAATCTACAATGAGTATTTTATCATAATTTCCATGCTCTAACGCGAATTGAGCCGCAATAGCTACATTATTAAATACACCAAAGCCCATGGCTTTATTTTTTTCAGCATGGTGACCAGGTGGTCGATGTGCACAAAAATAAACAGGATTTTTTGATTGATGATTTAATGAATGTATAACTGAGTCAACAGAGCCTCCTACTGCCATAAGGTAACTATTCAAACTCCTAGGGGAAGCAATCGTATCAGGATCAAAATGATAGAAACCTGATTTTGGAATATTAATTAATATTTCTTCTACATAATCTTTGTCATGTACATTTGATATTAAATCAATAGAAGCTTTTGAAGGCTCAATAAAATTATGATTATTATACTTATCATTTAAAAGTTGTTTCACAGTTTTAATTCTTTGAATAGACTCAGGATGTGATCCAGTATCATGGTTTAAGTATTCATCTGAAAAATAAAAATTAATCATTTTATTATTTTATTTAAAATCTTGTTTAGCCAAAAGTAATTTTTTTGATGATAAATTTTATGATCTTTTAAGATTTCATTTATAGTATCAGTTCCTTTTTCAATTGATTTCAAATTGCCATACCAGTTTTTTATCATTTTAGCTGTAACCTCTGGATGAAATTGAAAACCATAGATATTATTATTTTTAATTTTAAAAGCATCTACATTAAATAAGTTTCCACTGGACAATAATTCCATATTTGAATTTATTGAAATTCCTTCATTATGAAACTGTAAGAATTTTGTACGATCATTGATTATTGAATTGTTAATTTTTTTAGAGCCCCTGTATCCAATTTCAACTTCTTTATTAGAAGATTTTTGAATTATTGATCCATAAAACTTTGCTATAATTTGCGCACCAAGACAAATTCCTATAATTGTTTTTTTAAGTTTAATTGCATTAGATAGGAACTTATATTCGTTTTTAATATATCGGGATTTGCTGTTAGCGCTCATTTTGCCACCAAATATTATTATCGCGGTGTATTCTTTGATATCACTTTGTTTTAACAAAGAAAGGTTTTTATAATTGATATTACAGGTTAAATATTTTGAATGTAAGAGAATGGATATTGTTCCTGGATCACTTAAGTCATGATGTGTTACTAAGAGAATTTTTTTCATTTTTTGAAAAGTTAATTAATGTACCAAAAATAATTGCATAAGAAAGCATTGAGGAACCCCCATAGCTTATAAACGGCAAGGTCATTCCAGTAGGTGGTATCAGATCAATAGAAGATCCTATATTAATAAAGGCTTGGATACATAAAATAAAACATAATGAAAACGTAGTATTTTGAATAAATAAATTAGGCTGACTTTTTAAAATTTGTTTAATCAAAAAGAAAAATATTGGGTAGAGCAAAGCAATAAATAAACCAAAAAAAATTCCAAATTCTTCAATTAAGATAGCAAAGATAAAATCGTTATGAGACTCTGGAATAGAATATTTAAGTTGTCCTTCACCTAACCCAACTCCAAAAAAACCTCCTCCAATTATAGCTGATATGCTTCTTGCTACTTGAGGAGAGCTCTCACTTGAAAAAAATTTATCTATTCTTAAGCTTACATGATCAAAGGTAAAATAAGCAAAAAGTAATAATGAAACACCAAAAAATCCTAATATAAAAAAAAGTTTTATATTTCTCAGGTATAAGATAATCAATAGAAAAAAAGACGATAAATAAAGCATTAATGTTCCTATGTCTGGTTGAAGTAAAAGGAGCGCTGATACAAATAAAATTATTGAAATAGATAAAAACATATAGAGGGATTTACCTGTCTTGATAAACAAATAGCAAAACCAAGAAAATAAACAAAGTATAGGGCCTTTAAGAATTTCTGATGGTTGAATTGAAAAAAATTTTAAGTTAATCCATCTTGTAGCTCCTTTAACTTCATAACCCAATAATGGAACGAAAGCCAAAAGTAGCAAAAAAGAAATTGCTAAGATATTTAATAATTTTCTTAAATTATTAATGGGTATTAGACTAAAAAAAAATAAAATAGATAATGAAAATAATAAAAAAACAGTGTGTTTTAATAAAAGAGTAATAGAGTATTCAGTACCTATAAGGGAGTATATTGCTAATAAACCTATAAAAGATAATAACAAAGGAAAAATAAATAATTTTTTTTCTAAATAATACCAGTTTGAACCTATCAGACTCTCGTCATCTCTAAAAAGTAAGTTCTTCAAATTTTGAATTTCTTAATATAGTTGTTAAATACCTCACCCCTATGGGAATAATCTTTAAATTGGTCAAAAGACTCACCACCTGGTGAAAATAATATTACATCCCATTTAGATTGATGAACGATAACTTTTAAAAATTTAAATAAATTTTCAAGATTAACGAAAGTAAAAAGTTTTGAGTTGATGCATTCTATCCTATTATTAATTTTAAATCTATTAGGTCCAAATATTAGAATTAAAGAATTTTTTATAATATTTGTTTTTACATTTGATTTTTTAGGATTTCCACCAAGGATTATTATTTTCTTTTTGAGATTTATTTGATTAATTTTAATTATTGAATTTTCAAGATTAGTAGACTTGCTATCATTAATGATTTTGATATGAGAAGTATTTTCAATTAATTCATTTCTAAATGGAAGATTTTTTAGCTTCTTACTTCGATCAAAATTAAATTTACAATAAGTAATTATACTCTTTGTAAAATATTCATTAAGTAAATTAATATCAAAACCAAATATTTTGTTATGAAAATCCATATTAGAAATTGTATTTATATTTTTATTATGAGTATTGATTAAAGTTGAATATCTTCTTCTTTCAATGCTCCTAATATGAAGGGAACCATTTTTGATTAAGAAAGATTGAATTTTAAATTTAGATTTAACATAATTTGAAAAAGAACCATGATATTGTAAATGGTCCGAATAGATATTTGTAATAATTGCATGATTAATTTTTAAAAATTTTATTTTATCCAACTGATAAGAACTTAATTCAATGATAATTATTTTTATTTTAGATAAAGTTTTTTTTAAATTATCCTTGTCTAAAATAGTATTTCCATAATTTCCAATTATTAGTGTTTTAAAGGAATCTGATAAATATTGAGATAAATAAGAACATATTGTCGACTTACCCTCTGTGCCAGTAACACCAAATACAATTTGATTTTTAATTTCCAAAGATAGAAAGTCTAAATCTATTAGTATCTTTTCTTTATAAGGATAAAGGATGTGATTTTTATTAATTTTAATAGATGGGGAAACGATAAAATAATCAAAAGTTTTAATAGTTTTTTTTAATTCCTGTAAGATGATTGATTCTTTGATTGATGATAGATCAGAAAAGTCATCATAAACTTGATAAGATGATTTTTTTCTTTTTAAATACTTTGAAATAGATTTTCCGCTTATGCCATGTCCATATACCAGAAATTTTTTTTTTAAATCTATCAACTATCTAATTTTTAATAATGAAAGTGCTAATAGGCAAAATAGAAAACTAATAATCCAAAATCTAATTACAACTTTTTGCTCTGAAAGGCCTGTTTTTTCAAAGTGATGATGGAGTGGTGCCATCAAGAAAAATCTTTTTCCTTTTGTGGTCTTAAAGTAAAAAACTTGTATCATCACTGAAATGGCTTCTATAACAAATAACCCGCCAGCTACAGCTAAAACAAATTCTTGTTTTAATAAAATTGATGTAACTGCTAATGTGGCGCCTAAAGATTGTGATCCTGTATCGCCCATAAAAACTTCAGCTGGACTTGAATTAAACCATAAAAATCCTAATAGAGCTCCAATCGCAGCAGTACAAAAAATTACAATCTCACCAGAACCGCGTATATAATTTAATAATAAATAATCTGAAAAATTTATATTACCAATGATGTATGCAAAAACAGCAAATGTTAAAAAAACAAATATTAATGGCATAGATACAAGACCATCTAATCCATCAGTAAGGTTTGTAGCGTTAGTTGAGCCTAATATGATAAAGAGTGTTATAAAAAAGTATAAAAAACCAATATCAAAAGAAGTATCTTTTAAAAAAGGAATATAAAAATTACTGATATCAAAATTAAAAAACTTAATAGTAAAATAGATAATTATTGTAGAAAATATTTGGAGTAAAAATTTGGTTTTTGAATTAATTCCAACTCTTGTTCTAATTTTTTTAAAATCATCATAAAAACCAATCAATCCAAATAAAAAAATTGTTAATAAGAGTAAGTAGTTAAATTTAGAAAAATTGGATGTCCATAGAATTGTACTAAATGACAAACATGCGATAATTAATACTCCGCCTAAAGTTGGGGTACCTTTTTTTGACAAATGGCTTGAAGGTCCATCAGATCTAATTGGTTGGCCTAATGGAAATAATTTTTTTTGAGCTTTAATCCAATGAGGCATAAATATTAAAATTAAAATGAATGATGAAATAAGAGACAGTCCAGCTCGAAAAGAGATATAGTTAAAGAGATTGAAGAAAAAATGAATTTCTCTGAAATTGTAAAGATAATCGCTTAACATATATGTTGAATAACTTTATCTAAATTATTTAGCCTCGAACCCATTACGAAGATATTTTTTCCATATTCAAGATCATTCTTCATCACATTAATATAATTCTTATAGGATTTATAAAAATTATAGGTTTTATATGATGATCTTAACTTAAAAAACTCTTCTCCTATTAAAATTATTCTTTTTACTTTTAGATCTTTGATATCTTCGAGTAAGGCATGGTGATATTTATCGGTTTGATTTCCTAATTCCTTAATGGATCCTAAAATGCACAATTTTTTTGTGACTTTTAGTTTATCAAAGTGAATTAATTGTTTTTTCAACGAATATGGACTGGCATTATAACTATGATCATACACTTTGATAATTCTATCTTTATAGCGCTTGTTGACAACATTCCCTCTAGAATTAAGTATAGCTTCTTTATAAAAGAATTTCTTATTTGAAAATTTTCTTATGAATAACTTTAAGAATAAAAAAGAAATTATAGCTGTTTCCAAGAATATACCATCCTTATCAGAATATATTTTTTGATAACTATTATTATTTTTAAAGGAAATAACAAAAATATCATGTTTATGAGCTTTAATATTTAAATTTTCTAAATTTATTCTTTTTACTTTGTTAATAATTTTTTTTGGTAATTGAATATTATCATTTCTTATATTGATAAATCCTTTTATTAACCTTTTTGAATTGAAAATTTTAATTTTGTTTGCAAATAAATTAGAAAAATTTTTAAAATTTCCTATATGCGAGTCTTCTACAGAAGTTAATAGAGAGTAATGAGGTTGAAGAATTTTAATTAAATCATCCATTTCTTTTGGTGCATTAATGCCCAATTCAAATACAGCAAATTTACTATCGATATCCATATTCATAATTGAAAATTGAAGACCAAGAATATTGTTAAAATTTTTAAAAGAACGATATGCTTTAAATTGGTTGTTATTTAATATGTGAAAAATATTTTCTTTTATTGTAGTTTTGCCGACAGATCCTGAAATAGCAATAATTTTTCCTTTATATGCACCTAATAAAAATTTTATAAATCTTGTTATGAATGATTGAATACTTTTAGTGTAAATAATATTTTCATGAATTAATTTATTGTTATCAACGATAGCAAAAATAGCTCCTTTTTTAATTGCATCTAAGGCAAAAAGGTTTCCGTCTCTGTTATTTGATTTTAGACCAATAAAAATATCATTTTTTTTTATTAATCTTGAATCAAATACAATTGTAGAATTATATTTATCTTTAGCTTGTAATATTTTTTTAAAGATATTTTGCATATGATTTCGCTACCAGACGATCATTAAAAGTAAAAATTTTATCTTTATAAATCTGGCTATTTTCATGTCCTTTGCCTGCTATTATTAACAGTCCTTTTTTTATTTTTAGAAGTTTAACGCCTCTTTCAATTGCTTTTTTTCTAGATGGTATCTCTAAGGGATTTGATGAAAATTCAATAAGAATTCTTCTAATATCTGATGGATTTTCGTTTCTAGGGTTATCATCAGTAATTATTTGGATATCTGTATATTTAGAAGCTATTTTTGCCATTTTAGTTCTCTTAGTTTTATCCCTGTCTCCACCGCAACCAAATATAATAATTTTATGATCTATATCTTTTGGGAGATTGGATAATAAATTTTCAAAAGCCTCTTTAGTATGAGCATAATCGATTAATATAACCTTCTTATTTTTATTATAAATTATCTGAGATCTTCCATCAGGAAATATCTTATTATTTATTTTTTGAGGTAATTTTTGATGAAAAACAAAATAAATATGCAACATAGATATAAAGTTTTTAATCATAAAATCATTAATTGTGTTAATGGAATAAGTTTTAAAATTAGTTTTAATTGAAAAGGAATTAAATTTTTTTCTTTCAATGATAATTTTGTAATGTTTTATGAAATCATCTAAAAATTTATTTTTATTTTTAAAATTTGAAAACTTTTTTTTAATATTTTTATCCTGAATTAATAACTTTGAATAGGTTTTGGAATGAAGATTAATCATATCTATTTTAGATTGATGATAATTTTGAATATTTTTATGGTAATCTAAGTGATCTGATTGAAGATTAGTTAAATAACAAAGATCAAATTTCAAATCCCCTAGCCTTCCCTCTTTAAAACCAATACTAGAAGCCTCTATAAATGCATATTTTATTTTTTGTTTTTCAGCCTCATGAAGTAAGGATGATAACTGCAAATAGGAAGGTGTTGTATTGGGAAGATTTTTTATTTTTTTACCATTGATAAAGAATCCAATTGTACCTAAATAACAACTAGATATTCCATTAAGAGAAAATAAAATATGTGAGCCATATGCAATGGAAGTTTTTCCATTTGTGCCTGTTAGGAAGATAATTTTTAATTTACTTATGCTAAAAAATGTTTTTTTTATTTTGAATAAATCTTTTTGAACATTGATGTAATAATACTTAATTTTTCGAATTTCATTTAGTTTTTTTATAGAACAGTTAGTAATTATATGAGTGCATTTTTTTTTGATAGCTAATTTTTGATATTTATTAAAATCCTCTAAATTTAATGTATTTAAAAAGAAAATAGATTTAGAATTACACTCCTGCCAATTAGATACAATTTTAAATCCCTTAGCTTGAAGTGTTTTTAATTCATTCATATATCAGTGCCTTTGATATCAAGAATAGAAAGGTCAAGATTTACATAAATTTCTTTTAAGATATTAAAAAAAACTGGTTTAACTGTATTTCCAGCAGTCATATAAGGTCCATATTTATTTTTTGGATTTGACATAAAAGTTAGGCTTAGATATTTGGGATCATTATATGGAAAATAGCTGACATAAGCTACATTTTGAGATGTCTTATCACCTGTGTCGGCAGTTCCTGTTTTTCCAGCAACTAAAAAATTTTCATATAGTTCTTCAGATGTTTCGTTGGCATAGAATAATAATTTATTTAATGATGTGGATACGTTATTAAACTCATTTAAATTAATTATCGATTTTTTTTCGAATGAAGCCATAAAATCGTCTCTACCGGTGACTATTTTTCCATAAGCATTAATTAATTGTATTGGAGAAATCGCCATACCATAGCCATAAGGAAAATTATCACAATAAGCTCCTCTAAAGTTATTTAACTCTGGGACTTTAGATATTAAATTAAATCCTATAGAGACATTATCTAAAAGCCCTAAATTGAGAAAATCATTTTTAAACTCTTTCTGACAATCGAGTTTTCTTCTAATTAGTATAGCCCCTCGATTTGATGAACTTTTTAAAATATCTTTAACCTGTAATGGTGAATTGCTATTCCTTGGGTAATCATCAATTAATTTAGAACCAATAAAAACTGGCTGATCAACATCAAAAAATTCATTTAAATCTATCTTTTTATTTTTTAAAGCAGAATAAACTGCAAAAGGTTTAAAAACAGAACCAAATTCAAATAATAAGTCTTTGATAGGCATGAGAGACTCATCAAATTTTTTCTTTCTACTATCTATAAAAACATTGCTTAGTATTTCTTCTTTAGATAAATCAACAATAACACTTAGGCTATAATCGGGCTCAAGAAACTTTGCCTCTTTATATAATATCTCAAAAACTTTTTTTTGAATATCAATATCTATACCTAAGACTAAATCTTCATTAGTTTCATTTATATTTTTTTCAAAAAGAGAAATTCCGTTATGATCTATATCTACTTGCCCAAGGGTATTGGTTAAAATTTTATTGAATGGATATTTTCGAGTTAATATTTTTTCAAACTTTAAAACAGGATTACCAAAATATAATGTTTCTTTAATTTGCTTATTGGATGCATCTCTTTCTAAATATTCGAACTTATTATTAGCTTTAAATATTGAAAAATTGAAATCAGAGTATGCTAATCTGTTACCGTTAGTATCAAATATTGTTGGCAAAAAAACTTTAGAATTTTTTTCAGATACTATTTCAATTTGATTATTTTTTTCCTGAACCGATAAATTTATTATTTTAAAAAAGACCCCAACAAATAAAATAATGATCAATACAAAGAAAAAGTTATAAAGATTTTTAGTTTTAAAAATTAATTTATAGTCAGTTTCATTGCTGAGGTTTATCATAACCAACCATTATTAGTGTGAAATCACTATCAATACCTCTATCAAATTTTATAATTCTTTCATTGAAAGCTAAATTTTCATCTAAACTCTCGTATTCAAATTGGTTAAGCATTTTTGACAACTGAACTTCTCTTTTTAGATAAATTTGAAAATTTTTTTCATAATCATTTTTCAAATTTTGTAACTCATTTTTTGTTATTTTTGTGTAATTTTTAAAATAGAGAAATACAAAAATAAATATTATTAAAATTGCAAATTTAGATATTGTCTTAATCAATTAACAAACCTTCCGACTCTTAATTTAGACGATCTAGATCGCGGATTATCCTTAACTTCTATTTGATTTGGTGTAATTGGCCTCTTTGTAAGTATTTCAAATCCCCAATTTGATTGATTTTTAAATTTATCTTTTTTGAAAGAATTGGATCTGAAATAATTTTTTACGATTCTGTCTTCAAGACTGTGGAATGAAATAATTGCTAATATTCCATCTTTATTTAAGTGGTTATAAACTTTCTCCAGAAAAATATTCAAATTCTCAAGCTCTTTATTACATTCAATTCTAAGTGCTTGGAAAGCTTGAGTGGCAAAATGAATTTTTTTAGATCTAAAGTTTACTCCACTACCTCTTAAAACTTCTATAAGATCAAAATTAGTATTTATAGACTTATCTTGTCTTGTTCTTACAATAAATTTTGCAAGTTTTAACGACTGTTTAATCTCACCATAATCTGCAAAAACCCTAAAAAGTTCTTTCTCAGAATAATTATTTACAATGTCGTAGGCAGTGAAATCAGAGTTTAAATAATTCATATTAAGCTTAGAGTCCGCTTTGAAAGATATTCCTATTTGAGCATCTTCAAGTTGATTAGAAGAAAAACCTAGATCTAATAAAATAAAATCATATTTATTTTTTAAATAATCTTCTTCTATTTGTTCAAGGTCTTTAAAATTCATTTTAAAAAAATTAAATTTATTGAATTGTTTTCCTATATCTTTTGCTATTTCTTGAGCATTCAAATCCTCATCAATTGCCGTAACTCTATGTCCTAGATCTAAAAAGCTTATGGTATGGCCTCCACCACCAAATGTGCAATCGAGAATTGATAGCTCTTTATCTTTATTCAAAAATGAAGATATCTCCTTGACCATGATTGGTTTATGCGTATTGGTAATCATTTAAACTTTTTCCTAGACTCAAGTTTATGCTTTTCACCTAAATCCTGTTGCCAAATCTCAAAATGATTTCCTTTACCGATGAATAAAATTTCTTTTTTTATTTTTGAAAATAATTGGTGTGTTTCTCTTAATGTAAATCTACCATCATTATCGATGTTAATTTCTTCAAGATCAGACAAAATTGCTGTTTTAAAATGATCATTTTTTTTTGAAAAAAAATCTTTTTCATCAAAACTTTTAACAAGCGAATTGATCTTTGAGGCTAGATGAATTTCCAAGCATGGGTATTTTAAACTTTTGAATAAGTATACTTTTTCCTTAGTTTCTTTAATTGTAGCTCTATATGAAGAGGGAATAGCAATTCTATTTTTACTATCAATAATTCCAAAAAAAGAAGATAAAAACATAATCATGGTATTTTATGGGATTATATGGGAATTTTAGGTTTATGTAAATAATATATGGGTAGCTATAAGCTGAGTTCTGTAATTTTATTGAAAATTAGCAGTCATTTATCTAGGCTTAATATTACTATTAAGCTCCAGCGATCAACCCAGGTCAACTGTAGAAAAAGTTTTAACCTCTATTTGATCTTACTTGTGATAGGGTTTGCATATTGCGATGATATTTATTTCACCCGGTAAGCTCTTACCTCACCTTTTCACCCTTACCTTTCGGCGGTTTTTTTCTGCTGCACTTTCCCTAGGGTTGCCCCCGACGGATGTTATCCGTTATCACTTTCTACGCAAGCTCAGACTTTCCTCTTTGTAAAACAAAGCGACTGCTCACTACCCAAATCTATAATATAATTTTTTACTTAAATAATAAATTATTAAATTTATTTTTAAAATTTTTAGAAATACTAGAGTCTATAGTTTTATAATTTAGGGATCTCTTTACAGCTTTAATACAATCTGGTTTATGAATTTTTATATAATTCTGACTAAAACCATATAATTTTAAAAGTCCATTAATACTAAGTGTTTTTCTTTGATGAAAATTAAATCTTTTTATTCCCAATTTCTTAACTATAAATTTTTCTCCAGGATCTTTTTTTCTATTTGGAGCTATATCTGAATGAAAAATTATGTCTTCATCTTTTATAATTAAATTAAATTTTAAAAATTTAATCAATTTTTTCAATTTATGGTACTGACTATGGGTGAAATTAGTATAACCATGTTCATGGCCTTTGTTTTCTAACTCAATTCCAATAGAGTAATCATTCAAGTTTTTTACATTTTTCCACTCTGATATTCCTGCATGCCAACCTTTAAATTTAGGACACAAAAGATTATAAATTTTTCCTTCCCTTGATATTAAATAATGGCAGCTAACCTCTGAATTTAGGTCATTTAACTTTCTATAAGCTGAATAAAAATTAATCATACCCGTATAGTGAATTATTAGATATTTGACTGTTTTATTCTTTTTTCTGAAGCTATAATTCATAGTTATGAAGTTGATTCTGATCCTTTTAACCTTATTTATTTTTGTTTCTTGTACATCAAATGATACGAGCGATTTTGATTTAAATCAAAATCTTTATGAAAATAATAAATTAAAAGATTTTGAATTATTTGAAAATGCCAATAAATTCATAAGCCAAGGTGAATATGATTTAGCTCTAATAGAGCTAGATAAACTTGAAGTCTTATTTCCAAGTAGCCCTTATTCCAATAAAGGTATGTTATTAAATGCTTATATAAATTTTCTAAAAAAGGATTATGAAAAAACAAGAGCGCTTGCCGAAAATTACATAAAATATTACCCCGGTAGCAAAGATATAGTTTACGCAAATTATCTAGAGGCAATGACTTATTATGTTTTAATTAAAAAGCCTGATTACAGCCAAAAAGATGCTTATACCGCTTTGGATAAATTTAATTTTATTTTAAACGCTTTTCCTAATAGCAAATATGAGATTGATATTATTACTAAAATTCAAATCATAGATAACAATCTCGCGATAAATAAACTTTCTACAGCTAAGTTTTACTTAGAAAAGAAAAATATCAATGGTGCTCTTATTTACTTAAAAGATATATATGAAAATCATAGTTCTAGTTTATCGATAGATGAGACTCTTTATTTATTAGTCAATATATATAAATCAATTAAAGAAGATGAAATTGCAAAAAATTATGCATCAATTCTTGCATATAATTTCCCAAAAAGTAAATGGTATGAAAAATCTTATAACATCATCAATGAATTAGAAATTGAAATTGACGACGAAAATTGGTTTGAAAAATTTAATCCAATAAGATTAGTAAAAAATAATAAAGAAGAAGAAAATATTGAAATTCAAATAATTGAATAATTTTTATGCTAGTCTCTTTAGAAATAAGAAATTTTTTATTAATTAAGAAGCTATCTATAAACCTTATCAAAGGTTTTAATACTTTCACTGGTGAAACTGGCGCGGGTAAATCAATTATTATAGATGCTTTAAAATTAGCTCTTGGGGGTAAAAATAATTCAAATCATAATTTAAAAGATAATGAAATTACAACTATTAAAGCTGTATTTGAAATTAATCAAAAAATTAAAAATAACTTAGACTCTTTAAATATAGAAATAGAAGATGATTATTTAATTGTAGAAAGACAAATAGATACTAATCAAAAATCAAAAATACTTTTAAATAATCAAATTACATCTTTAACTGCTGTTAAAAAAACGTTGAGCAATATAATTGAATTTCAAGAGAATTATGAACAACAAGAACTTTATAATAATAAATATTTTTTAGATTTTATTGATAAAACTGGATCAATAGACACAAGTGTACTTAAAGAAAAATTTAAAATTCTCAAAAATTCTAAAAATGAATATTTTAATCACACTTTAAATGAAAAGAGCATCCAAGAAAAAATTGAGATTTTAAGTTCTAAGATAAAAAAAATTAAATTACTTAATCCAAAAAAGAATGAATATCAGAAACTTTCTGATCAAAGAAATCTTAATAAAAATTCAAAAAAAATTGCTGATTTAACCTCAGAACTTAAAAATTTGATTAATTCTTTTAACAACAACGGATTACTCACAGATATTGAAAAAAATATTAATAAATTAACTGAATTCGATAAATCTTATGAAGATTTATCATCTAAATTTTCTTCCTCAGCATTAGAGATAACAGAGTTTATTAATGATTTAGATAATACTTTTGAAAAATTTGATTTTAATGAAATAGACTTCAATGATGTAGAGGATAGGATTTATCAATATCAGCAACTATCAAAATTTTTTGATGTAGACCCTGATAAACTTTCTGAAAAATACGAAGAGGTTGAGGAAGAAATAAACCAGTTACAAAATTTTGACAAAGAAAAGAATAAAAAA
The DNA here is from genome assembly GCA_045560885.1 of Alphaproteobacteria bacterium. Taxonomy (GTDB): domain Bacteria; phylum Pseudomonadota; class Alphaproteobacteria; order HIMB59; family HIMB59; genus HIMB59. Next base: position 21,398 of record JBJKYU010000068.1, on the reverse strand, counting down.
TATAAAAAGTACCAAGATGACCTTGAGTTTTTCATACAAGAAGCTGTAAAAATTTCCTCATTAAGACGAAAACACTCTATTAATCTTTCAAAAAAAATTAATTTAGAATTGCCGGATATGAATATAGAGCATGGAGAACTTCTTTTTGAATTTCTAAAATTAGATGAAGCCAACTTCAATATTGATGGAATAGATGAATTAGAAGTAAAGTTTAGGACAAATAAAAAAGCAGATTTTAGTTCTATAAAAAAAGTTGCCTCAGGCGGAGAATTGTCAAGACTTTTGCTAATAATAAAATCTTTATCAGCAGATTTTGATAATGATTTAATTCTAATTTTTGATGAGGTAGATAGTGGATTAAGTGGAAAAATAGCATCCAATGTATCTGAAAAAATTATGAAATTATCAAAGAATAATCAAATTATAGCTATTACGCACTCAGCTCAAGTAGCCTCAAAAGCTGATAAACATTGGAAAATATTTAAAGAAATAAAAGGTGAAAACCTTGAAAGTAAACTTATAGAATTATCAGATAAAGATCGAATTTTAGAAATAGCTACCTTAATCAGTGGGGCTAAAATTACAGATGAATCAAAAAAAGTAGCATCGGATTTACTAAAAGGATCTTAATGTCTTTAAAAAAAAATTTTTAGAATTAAAGGAACAGTTATCTGAACACAACAATGCCTACTATAATGCTACAACTTTAATCTCTGATCTTGAGTATGACAGATTAAAATCTAAATATGAAAAATTTTTACAAGAAAATCCAAAATTTTTAGAATTAGACGACTTAGGTGTAGGAGCAAAACCTAATTCAAAATTTAAAAAAATTAAACATATTTCTCGAATGTTCTCACTAGCAAATAGTTTTAATTTAGATGATTTAAAAGATTTTTTTAATAAAGCTGAAAATTTTTTAAATAAGAAAATTTCTAAAAATGAATTTATTGTTGACTGTAAAATAGATGGAGTATCCCTTTCTCTTACCTATCAAAATAATAAACTTGTAAAATCTTTAACAAGGGGGGACGGTATTATTGGTGAAGATGTTACTAGAAATGTTTCTAACATTATTGGCATACCAAAAAAATTAAAATACTGTAAATCAAATTTAATTGAAATTAGAGGTGAAGTTTTTTTCAACAGGGATGATTTTAATTTGCTCAATCAGCAACTTGAAGAAAAATCACAATTTTCAAATCCTAGAAATGCTGCATCTGGATCTTTAAGACAAATCGATAATTACATAACTGAAAATCGACCTTTGAGATTTATCCCTCATGGATATGGACATATTTCAAATGATAATGAATTTATCTCATATGAAAGTTTTCTTGAGTTTTGTTCAAAAAATGAGTTTCTACTCTCAAATCTATCCAAAAAATTTAATAACTTTGAAAAAATTAATATTTACATCAATGAAATTGAAAAAATTAGAAATGAAATTCCATTCGATATTGATGGAATGGTGGTGAAAGTAAATAATATCAAAGACCAAATTGATCTTGGAAACACTTCAAAATATCCAAGATGGGCATTAGCTGCAAAGTTTAATGCCGAAAAAGCCTTAACTAAGGTTTTAAAGATAGATCTTCAAGTTGGCAGAACTGGAGCAATTACCCCTGTTGCTAGACTAAACGCTATAAATATAGGGGGGGTTATGGTTTCAAATGCTACGTTACATAACTTTGACGAAATAAAGAAAAAAGATATTAGGATCAATGATTCAGTTTGGGTAAAAAGAGCTGGCGATGTTATTCCATATATTTCAGAGGTTGATAAATCAAAAAGAGAAAAAAATAATCAAGAATTTAAAATCCCTAATAAATGTCCTTGTGGAAAATTTCAGATAATTAAGCTAAATAATGAAACCGTTCAAAGGTGCAATGGAGGATCTAAATGCCCTTATCAATATGTTGAGTCTTTAAAACATTTTGTTTCAAAAAAAGCTATGAATATTGATGGTTTAGGAGAGAAACAAATTGAAAAGTTTATGGAATTAAAGTTTATATCTAAAAAATTAGATATTTATTACCTTGATAGATATAAAAAGGAAATTATTAATTTAGAGGGATTTGGTCAAAAATCTTATGATAATTTAATTCTTTCAATAGAAAAATCCAAGAGAACTACATTATCTCGTTTCATATTTTCATTGGGACTAAGATATGTTGGTGAAAATAATTCTGAACTCTTGGCTAATTTTTTTCAATCTAAAGAGAATTTTGAAAGTTTAATTTCTTCTAAAAATTTAAATTTAGAATTAGAAAATATTGATGGATTAGGCAATAAGGCCACTAATTCATTCAGCGAATACTTCAAAAATAAAGACCAACTTAGTGAGGCCATTAGTATTTTAAATCTTTTAAATATAGAAATTATAAAAGATGATAATAGAAGTTCAAATGAATCAATTTTATTTACTGGAACATTAAGTGATCTATCAAGAGATAGAGCTAAAGATCTTGCAAAGAAAAAGGGGTTTAAAATAGCCTCCAATGTTTCAAGTAAATTAAGTTATCTTGTATACGGAGAAAAGCCTGGTTCAAAACTAAAAAAAGCTCAAGAACTTAAAGTTAGAACTCTAACTGAGAAAGAATTTTTAGAGCTTATCAATTAAATATTTCTTAAAGTAATCCCTGTATTCAGGCCCTAACTGTGCTTTTAATGTTTCATATATTTTCTGGTGATATTTCTTAATGCCTAGCTTTTCCTGATTATTGATTAATTTCCAATTAATCAATTCAAGATCATAAGGAACTAAAGTCACCCCCTCAAGCTTGATGCCATTAGTATATTTTTTAGCAAAGTATAAGTTCTCTATTCTAAGACCAAATTCATTAGAAACATAAAAACCAGGTTCGATAGAAAAAAAATTACCATCAAGTATCTTTTGATTAGATAGGGGTGAAATGATGGGATATCTTTCATGTACGTCATTAAAATAGCCAACACCATGCCCTGTTCCATGACCGTAAGTAATATTAAATTTATGAAGATAAGACCTTATAAAACAATCTAATTCAGAAGCTAATAAATTTTTAGAAAAATATGTTTTTTCTAATTTGAGCAATGATTTAAGTAAATATGTATATGCATTTTTTACTTTATTCTTTACTGGAGAATATAATTTGAATACTCGAGTTATATCAGTTGTCCCCTCTAGGTAATGTGCTCCTGAGTCTATCAATAGCAAAGATTGATTTTTAAATTTTGAAGAATTATTTGGAAGTGGTCGATAATGAACAATAGCGCCATTTGAGTCAAAGGCTGAGATGTATTCAAAAGAATTTCTAAAGAAATTTACCCCTTCTTTTCTTAATTCATAAAGAGAGTTAGATAATTGGTATTCGTTTTTAATGATTAATTTTTTAGTTTTTAATTGAATCAAAAATTTAGTCATTGTTAAAGCATCTTCATAATGACAATTAATAATATTATTTTGTTCTATTTTTGTTTTCTGTGACATGAATTTATCTATAGGAATTAATGTTTTATCAATTTTTAAGAATTTATTTAACAAATGGCAAACATGAAAATTTGTATACCTAAAATCAAATTCAATTTTTTTAAAATTATTTTTTTTTAAATAGGACTCAAATGTTTTAAATGATTGTAATTTAAAATTATTCTTAATTTTTTTGATATTTCTTAATCTAGGATTATTCGAAATAATAATGGGCTTTAAATTTTTCTTTGGAATAAATAATCCTGCAAATGGTTTGGTGCTATTATCTAATTCAAAAGAACGTATATTTAAAATATAAGCGACATGAGAATTATTCCAGATTAATAAACCATCAGATTTAATTCTTTTTTTTACCCATTGAATATTTTTTTCATAATTTCTTGGGGTATAATTTTTTGGCAAACTAAAAGCATACGAACGATCAAAACCAGGAAAATATTCTTTTGGATAAATTACATCTTTTAAAGGTAAAATCTTTATTTTTGCTTTAGAAAGAATTTTATTAAAATCTATAAATTGTTGGGAAGAAATTAAATTTGTATCAACTAATCCATTAAAATTTGATCCTAAATTTATTAAATAATCACATAGAGATTGCTTTCTAATGTCATGTATTTCTACGTTTTTGGGAAAAAATTTAGTAGCAGCTAGCGTATATCTTGAGTCTGTAAAAAAAATTATTTGATCAAATAGAATTAAGAGAAAACCAAAACTACAATCAAATCCAGTAATATTATAAATATCTTTTTGGTTTAAATTCGGGCTTTCATTCAAATGAAGATCATTATTTGTAATTATAAGAAATTTTTTTTTACTACTAATGAGAAATTTTTGAATTAATTTTACTTTATTTATCATTTTTTATGTTTATTCAAAAATTCCATCATTCTTTTTTTCCCAGGAGATAAAGCAATATTATCAGAAGATAATAATTTTGGTTTATCTGTATCACTTTGATTATCTATATAATTAGCTTCTTCAAGATTTATGCTTTTTATTTCACTTAAAAACCTTGATGGTAGGGAGTAATTATTAATTCCATAAGTATACCTTGAGGAAGCATAACTTAAATTCAGATCATATTTAGCCCTCGTTATACCAACATAAGCTAATCTCCTCTCTTCCTCTAAAGATTTAGTAGAATTTTGTTCTAAGGCGCGAGAACTTGGAAATATTCCCTCCTCCCAACCTGGTAAATAGACATGATCAAATTCTAAACCTTTAGCGGCATGCAGTGTCATTAACTTAATGGAATTTTGATGAGTCTTTTTTTGATTTTCGTTGACCAAACCAACATGTTCTAAAAATTCATCGAGGTTTTCAAATTCTGATAAGGCGTTTACTAATTCTTTTAAATTGTCAATTCTCGACTCATTTTCAATTTGTTTGAGTTTATTTTTTTCATTCTCTAACATTTTCAAATATCCGCTCTCTTCTATGACAAATATTCCTAAATCCTCTAAACTGGTTTTATTTATGAGTTCAGAGATTCTATTTATTAAATCAATAAAAGGTTGAGTTTTGGATGATAATGATGGCGATAATTTATTAGATTGAGCTAAGTCTTTTAAGCTTTCAAAAAAAGAAAGGTTATTTGATCTAGAATGATCAATTATAATCTTAATGGATTGTTCACCAATTCCCCTTCGAGGTAAGTTTATTATTCTCTCAAAAGACAAATCATCACTATGGCTATTAGCTAATTTTAGATAGGAAAGAACATCTTTTATTTCCTTTCTCTCAAAAAATCTTGGACCACCAATAATTTCATACGGTAGAGCATATTTGATCAACTTATCCTCAATGCTTCTCATTTGTGCAGTCAGCCTTACTAATATTCCGAACGTTTCCTGATCGTTATATTTTCTTGAAATGTTGTCAGCCACCCAAAGAGACTCTTCTTCTTGCGAGTAAAATGATTTTAAATTAATTTTTTGTTCTGGAATTTCATTATTATAACTCTCTAAATTTTTTCCTAATCGATTTTTATTATTACTGATAACGCTTGAAGCTGCCTCTAATATAGCATTATTGGATCGATAATTTTTTGTAAGTCTTACAACCTCACAATTAAATTCACTTGGAAAATTAATAATATTTTCAATTTTAGCTCCACGCCAAGCATAAATTGATTGATCATCATCCCCTACACAGAATAAATTTTGATTATTATTTAGAAGAAGTTTAATTAAATCATATTGCAATAGATTAGTATCTTGGAATTCATCTATAAGAATATGTTGAATAAAATTAGAGTGAGTTTCTTGGATATCTTTATTATTTGTTAAAATAAAATAACTATGAAGAAGGATATCGCCAAAATCAACTGCGTTAATTTCAATTAATCTTTGTTGATATATATTGTAGATTTCATCAATATTTTCTAAAGAAGAATACTTTGAAATTTTACTCTTATCTTGAGAAAAGATTTTTTCATCTTTTAGATTTTGAATCTCGTTTAGATAAATGCTTTCACTAACCTCTTTATCAATTTTACAATATTCTAAAACCTGTTTGATAAGTTTTTTTTGATCTTCACTATCTAAAATATTAAAATTACTTTTAAGACCAACATAATGAGCATGCTTTCTTAAAAACTTTGCAAAAATCGAATGAAAGGTCCCTATCCAAGAGGATTCTATATTTTGATCTAAAGCTTTTTTTACTCTTTCTTTAATTTCATTGGCAGCTTTATTGGTAAAAGTTACCGCTATTATTCGATTAAAATCAAATTTTAGGTTTTTTACGATGTATACAAACCTTGAAGTAAGAACTCTAGTTTTCCCAGTTCCCGCACCTGATAGGACTAAGAGAGGGCCTTTTTGATGTTCTACAGCTATTTTTTGTTCTTTATTTAATAAATGAAGATCCATAGATTGATTGATATAATTAGATTCACAATATTACGGAATGAATAAATATTTAAAAGTTATAGTTTTAAACTTGGTAATTTTTTTTGGGGTTATTAATGTTTCTTCTGCTGATGAAAAAGAAGTCAACCCATCAGTTCAATATGATGAAATTTATGATCCTATTGAACCCATAAACAGAGCTATATTAGGAATCAATTTTTTTATTGATGACATTGCAATAAGACCAGTAATCAAAACCTACAAATTTATTGCGCCCGATCCTGTTGAAAAAGGATTTTCAAACTTTTTTGGAAACCTCAGAGAGCCGATTACAGCAATTTCTTTTGTCTTTCAAGGAGAGTTTATAAAATCACTAAATTCTGCAGGGAGGTTTACTGTTAATACGCTGACTTCATTGGGTACTTTTGATTTAGCATCCAGAGTCGGAATGACTAAAAATGAGACTGATATAGGCCTAACTCTAGCTAAGGGTGGTGTTTCCAGCGGCCCCTATCTAATTCTTCCAATTATAGGGCCAAGTAATTTAAGAGATTTTAGTGGAGATGTTGTGGAATTTTTTATAGATCCTGTATCAAATAATTTACCTAATAGAGAATATGTTTCTATAGGTGATGGCTTAAATGCAAGAGCAGAGGTTGATGAAGAAATAGACTTAATCAGAGAATCTTCATCTGATCGTTACGAAATGTTAAAATCTATATATTATCAAAATCGTAATTCTCAAATTGAAGAAGATTTCGTTCAAAACCTACCTACCCCAAAAATTTATATTGAGTAAATAGGTAATTTCAAACTATAATATAATCATGAAGTATGTAATTTTACCTTTTATATTATTTTATTTTCAATTTTCATATGCCGTTGAGGAGGAGATTACAAGCTGGTTTAATCAGGAGTCAGAAAAGTTTCTAGAAATTATGAATAATCCTGATGGTCAGAATAATGAAAATTATGATGATTATATTAAGTTTATTGAAAAAAATTTTGCAGTTAAAAGTATTGCATATGGTCTGATTCCAGAGAGTGTATTATCAAAATCTGATAAATCTGATCTCGAAAACTATGAGTTATCTTTTCAAAATTATATAACTAAAACTATTTATAATTTATCAAATAACACGACTTCTGGTGAAATCAAGCTCATAGATATAGATTTGAAAGATAATATTTACCAAATTAATTCAAAAATCATTGAAGGTAGAGAATCTATAAATCTTTACTGGAAAGTAGCATCCATAAATTCCTCATTTAAAATTCTTGATGTAATTGTAGAAAACACCTCCTACTTTGTTACAAAAAAATCAGAATTTTCAAAAATATTAAGAAAACATCGGGGCGATTTAAGTAAACTTATTGAAGAAATAAATAAGATTTGATTTTTGGTGGGCCCGGCAGGACTCGAACCTGCGACAACGGCGTTATGAGCACCGCGTTCTAACCAACTGAACTACAGGCCCTTGATTAGACTCATTACTATTATATTCAAATCAAAAAAAAACAAGAATTTAAATTAGCTTTTGTATTAGGAGTCCATGAAGGACTTTAATTTTTTAGACCTAATTGGATGTTTTAATTTTCTTAAGGCTTTGGCTTCAATCTGACGAATTCTTTCTCTAGTTACGCTAAATTGTTGACCCACTTCCTCTAGGGTATGATCTGAAGACATCCCAATACCAAATCTCATTCTCAAAACTCTTTCTTCTCTTGGAGTGAGAGTAGATAAAATCTTAGTAGTTGTTTCTCTTAGATTAAGTTGCATAACTGCATCTTCAGGAATGACAGCATTTTTATCCTCGATGAAATCACCAAGAAAACTGTCGTCGTCATCGCCGATCGGTGTTTCTAGACTAACTGGTTCTTTAGCGATCTTTAGAACTTTACGAACTTTTTCAATTGGCATTTTCAATCTTACTGATAGTTCTTCTGGTGTAGGTTCTCTTCCTAATTCTAAAATTAACTGCCTACTTGATCTCACTATTTTGTTAATTGTTTCTATCATATGGGACAGGAATACGAATTGTTCTAGCTTGGTCTGCTATAGATCGAGTAATAGCTTGTCTGATCCACCAAGTAGCATAAGTAGAAAACTTGTAGCCACGTCTATATTCAAATTTATCTACAGCTTTCATTAAACCTATATTTCCTTCTTGAATTAAATCTAAAAATTGCAAGCCTCTGTTTGTATATTTTTTAGCTATAGAAATCACTAGTCTTAAATTTGCCTCAATCATTTCTTTTTTTGCTTGGTTAGCTGTTCTTTGACCAGATTGAATTTCTCGAACTTTTTCTTTGAACTCAATAATGTTTTGATTAGCTATTTTGGATAAACTAAGAATTTCTTTATAAATTATTTTTAATTTTTCAGAATTTTTTTGGAACATTGCTTTAAAAAGATCATCCGATGAACACATATGTTTTTGGTATAAAGTATAGGTATCTTTTAAACTGTGGTATCTTAAGAAAATATCCCTCACAATCTTTGATTGAGTAGCAATACTTAAAATAGACACTTCTTTAGACTGAATCTCTTTATTGATTGAATAAAGGTGAGTAATGATTTCCTCTAATTTATGGGGTTTGATCTTAATTTCATTAAAATAATTTAAAATTTCGTCTTGATACTTTTTAAGATCTTTAAGTGATTTTGTATCAGAAATCTTAGTAATATTTTTGTTCTTTTTAATCTTTGTAATACTTTCGGAGAGAACTAAAACTCGATCTAGTTTCTTCAAAATTTCTGGCTTATAAAATTCTTCAATAATAGAAATTGAAAAGCTTTCATTTTCAACATCCTCTTCGGAGGTTGACTCTACGAGCTTCTCTTTATCAATTTCAATTCCTTGTTCTTTCATCAACTTTTCTTTTTCTTTAAATAATGCTTTCTTTTTATCATTTATGATTTTTTGTATTTCTTTTCTTTTAGTTGAGTTTGAATAAGGATCATTATCTTCAGTAAAATATTCATCAAAGTCCACAATCTCACGAAGGTTGATTTCTTGCAACTTAACTTGATCTATCCATTTTTTTAAAATATCCAATGAAGCTGGACATTCTAAAATGGAATTCATCATTCTATCAAGACCAGATTCTATTCTTTTTGCAATTGCGATTTCACCCTCACGGGACAGCAACTCAACATTTCCCATTTCCTTAAGATACATACGAACGGGATCATCGCTTTTAACACCAGTAGATTTTTCTTCCTCTTCCGCATCATCTGAAGAAGAGTTAATATCGTTATCAGATGAATTGGTATAAGCTTTAAATAATTTAAATAAATCCTCATCTAAATTTTCAACATAATTTAGAAAATAATTAACAGATATAATAGAGTCTTCGATCTTAACAAATGATTTTATATAAGCTGAAGATTTTTCTGTAAGTTCCTTATCAAATTCTTTTGTGATGAGAGATTTTAGTTGATTTTCATTTTCTTTTTGAAGAAAGTCATTAGGGTCAATCTCTTCTTTCTTTTTTGATGTAGTTTTAGCTTTTACTTTTTTTTCAACAGTCTTTTTCGAAGTAGATTTTTTTTTAGTAGCATTTTTGTTTGCATTAGCTGATTTTTTTTTTGGCATGTGGTGTATTTATTTGTTTATAAAGTTAACTGTTTTTTCAATCTCGTTATATGGGTCGCCCTTAAAATTAGATAAGGCAAATCTACAAAGTCTTCGAACTTCATTAGAAAATAGTAAATTTTTTGTAAAATTCAATCCTTTAGACTCTAAATGATCATATAGTTCATTAGATGTTGATTTAAAATGGTTTTTTTTAATTATTTCGTTTCGAATGTCTCTAAATTTTGATTGAAAATTGGCTGTAGCCAATAAGTCATATATTTTTTCTCTAGTGTTTGGATTTTCTATATAAAACATGATCAAAGCTGCACTGAATTTAGCTTTTAAATCATTCCCAAATTCAGCAGTTGAAATTTGTGAATTTTGTTTTTTAGGCCTTATCTTAGAACTAGGAGATGTATTTTGAAAATATTGATTTAATATTTTTTTTAAATCAATATTTTCTATTGAAGACAAGATACCTTTTAATGCTTTAGAGCCTTTAAATTGCTCATCAATATCAATGCTAGAAAAATATTTATCTAAATATTTATCAATAAATTGCTCTATGTTTAGGGGATGATTAATTAATTTAATTAATTGATCTTTCATTTGAGACTCTAACATAAGATCTGGATCATAGTTTTTGGGTAGTAAAACAAATTTTACTCCAAGCTCAAAATCTTTTGAGGAGAGTAGATTATTCATTAATCTCAGTGAGGCGTTTCTTCCAGCTAAATCACCATCAAGACATATAATAATTTCATATCCCTTCTTTGTTAGATCAATAATCCTCTCATGGTTAATAGAAGTTCCTAATGGCGCTACACAATTCGAAAAACCAAATTGATGCAATTTAATTACATCAAAGTATCCTTCTACTAATATTATTTTTTTATTTGAATGTTTATCTAATTGACTTTCATTATAAAGAATTTGTTTTTTTTTAAATAATTTAGTTTCTGCAGTATTGATATATTTGGGTAAACTCTCATTAATCACCCTAGCTCCAAAGCCAATAGTTTTATCCTGGGCGTTATTTATAGGCACCATAATTCTATTTAGAAAAAAAATTTTAGAGTTTTGGTTTTTATTAAATACACCTGATGAGATTAAATCTTTTAATTCAAAATTATCTAAAAGTTTTTTTTGAATGTGAGCAGAATTAAAGGATGATCCTAATGTAAATTTTTCTATTGTTTCTTGAGTAAATTTTCTTTTATCAATTAAATAATCCATACAAATTTTTGACTGCAATAAATTTGAATGAAACAGTTCCTTTGTAAACTGATTGATTTCATAGATTGTTGAATTAATTTTTGAAGATTTATAGCTTAATTCTACACCAGCCTTGGACGCGAGCTCATTTAATGCATCTTTGAAATCATAGCCTTTAACCTTGATTAAAAAGTCAATGACGTTTCCATGTTCTCCTGTACTGAAGCAGTGAAAAATTTTTTTTTCTTCATTAACTGAAAACGAGGGTGTTTTCTCTTTTTTAAACGGGCTTAGTCCAAAATAATTATTCCCCTTTTTTTTTAAAGGGATAGTGGAGTTTATTATATCTACAATTGAAGTTCTATTTATAACCTCTTTGATATTATCATCTGTCATTCACTGAAAATTTTTTTGATTATATTGGAAGCCAGGTTTAAATCTATTTGGTTATTATGAGATTTTTTTAATAATCCCATTATTTTACCAAAGTCATTAGGCGTAAACTGATGATCATTGATATAATTTGAAATTAATTCTTTTGTGGCATCTTCACTCATCATTTTGGGAAGAAATGAATTCAAATATTCTAAATCGTAATTAATAGTATCAATCATATTAGAGTCTTTTGCCTTCTCAGCATATTCTAATGACTCTTTTTTTTGTTTAACTTGTGTTTTGACAATTTTGAAGAAATTCTCCTCACTGATTTTTGATAATTCCCTATCTAGATTCTCTTTAATAAGGAAATTTTTTAATTCAGAAGAAAGAAATCTTGCTATTGCTAATTTTTTTTTATCCCCACTTTTTAGGGCACTTTTTACGTCATCTGAAACTTTTTCTGCCAAACTCATTTGAATTTCCTCTCTAATAATATACTAATACTCAAGATTTAATATGACCGTATTAGATAATCAAAATAATCAAAATTATCAAAACGGTTTTCTTATTTATAATAAAGAATTCATTTTTAAAGGAAAGTTTCTTAGTACTGAGCAATTCAAGATTGCAGAAATTTGCTTTAATACCAGTATGACTGGTTACCAAGAAATACTTACGGACCCCTCGTACAAGTCTCAATTTATTAATTTTACCTTTCCACTTATTGGTATAGTTGGCTGTAATAAAGAAGATTATGAATCATGGAAAATTCATGCATCTGGCCTAATATGTAGTGAGATTTTTAGTTCTTCATCTAATTGGAGATCAAATATAAATTTCACTAATTGGCTATTAGATCAAAAATCATGTGCTTTTTTTGACTTAGATACAAGATCCCTAACCAAAATTATTAGAGATTACGGTCCCAAAAATGTCATGCTATGTAGTGAAAGTTATTTCAATGAAAAAGGTATTGACCTAATTACAGATCAAATAAATCAATATCCGACACTAGAAGAAAATGACGTTATTGCGGATTACACTAACGAATTAGAAGTAATAGTTATGGATACCAAAAAAGAGTCTTTAAATATTGCTTTTCTTGATTTTGGAGCAAAAGATAACATAAAAAAAAATCTAATAAATCGAAATTGTAATTTACTTGAGTTCGATATGAACTTTAAAGCAGAAAGTATTCTATCAAAAAAACCAGATGGAATTTTTTTAAGTAATGGGCCCGGTGACCCACAAAAAGTATTTAAAAATATCAAATCAGAACTTAAAAAAATTTTAGAAAGTAAAATACCAACTTTTGGAATTTGCTTAGGTCACCAAATTCTTAGTTTAGCCTTCGATGCCAAAACTAAGAGAATGGACAAAGGTCATAGAGGCGGAAACCATCCAGTTAAAAATTTAGAAACAGGACAAGTAGAAATCACATCACAAAATCATGGTTTTGTTGTAAGTGATGATGATTTTCCTAATGATTTAGAAATCTCCCATATATCGTTGTTTGATAATACGGTTGATGGTATGAAATCTAAATCGCAACCTCTGTTCTCAGTTCAATATCACCCTGAGTCTAGTCCAGGTCCGCATGATAGCCGTTATCTTTTTGACAAATTTATTGAATTAATGAAAACGAATGCCAGCTAGAAAAGATATTTCAAAAATCTTAGTAATTGGGTCAGGACCAATTGTAATAGGACAAGCTTGTGAATTTGACTACTCTGGAAGTCAAGCTTGCAAAGCACTTAAGAACGAAGGTTATCAGGTTGTTCTTATAAACTCTAACCCTGCTACTATTATGACTGATCCTGAATTTGCAGATAAAACTTACATAGAGCCGATTGACAAAGAAATTGTCAAAAAAATAATTGAACAAGAAAAACCAGATGCAATTCTTCCTACAATGGGAGGTCAAACTGCTCTTAATATTATAAGGGAGTTAAATAAGGAAAATTACTTCTCTAATAGCCCTATTAAAATTCTTGGTGCTAGTCCAAGGTCAATTGATGTAGCTGAAGATAGAAAACTATTTGCAGAAGCGATGACTGAAATAGGTCTTGAAACTCCTTTTAGTATAATTGTAGATGATAAATCTGATTTAGAAAAAATAGCCTCAGAGGTCACCTATCCTCTTATTTTAAGACCTTTTTATACCCTTGGTGGTACCGGTGGCGGTATTGTTTTTAACAAAGATGAATTTTTGCCTAAAGTTAAAAATGCAATTGATCTTAGCCCTGTTTCTAAGTCTTTAGTTGAAGAGTCCTTAATTGGCTGGAAAGAATTTGAATTCGAAGTTGTTCGCGATAAATCTGATAACTCAATAATTGTGTGTTCTATTGAAAATCTAGATCCAATGGGTGTGCATACTGGTGATAGTATTACTATTGCCCCTGCTCTAACGCTAACGGATAAAGAATTTCAGAAGCTAAGAAATCAGAGCATCGCTATTTTAAGAAAAATAGGAGTAGAAACAGGAGGGTCTAACGTTCAATTTGCCGTCAATCCTGCAAATGGAAGAATACTAATCATCGAAATGAACCCAAGAGTAAGCAGATCCTCAGCACTTGCATCAAAAGCAACAGGATTTCCAATTGCTAAAATTGCTGCTCTTTTAGCTGTAGGTTATACATTAGATGAATTACAAAACGATATTACCAAAGTTACTCCGGCTAGTTTTGAGCCTGTCATCGACTATGTAGTAACAAAAATTCCTAAATTTAATTTTGAAAAATTTCAAGGGACACCAAAAGTTTTGAATACAGCCATGAAGTCTGTTGGAGAGATTATGGCAATTGGAAGGAGCTTTAAAGAGTCTATTTTAAAAGGCTTATATTCTATCGAAGGTGATAATTTAGGTTTCGATATATCTCATGAATTATTAAACTTGAAAGATGATGAGCTAAGGGAACAGCTATCAATACAAAGACCTGATAGATTAATTTTAGTAGCTGAAGCTATAAGAAGAGATCTTACTATTGAAGATATCAATTCAATAACTGGTATTGATAATTTTTTCCTAAGAGAAATTAAAGAAATAATTGATATTGAAAAATTACTTATAAAATCCCAAGGAATATTAGATTTGAATTTGATCATTCAAGCTAAGAAAATTGGTTTTTCTAATACACATATTGCAAGCTTAATTAAAAAAGAAGTGGAAGACATTTATGATTTGTTAAATATAAATGGTACCAAAAATGTTTTTAAAAGAGTTGATACTTGCGGTAATGAATTTGACTCTTCTACTGCCTACCTCTACTCCAGTTTCAGTAAAGATATAAATCTATTTAGCTGCGAAGCAAGGCCAACAAGCAAAGAAAAGATTATAATTCTTGGATCAGGGCCAAATAGAATTGGTCAAGGAATAGAATTTGATTATTGTTGTGTTCAAGCTGTAAAATCTTTTCAAAAATTAGGTTTTGAAACAATTATGGTTAATTGCAACCCTGAAACCGTATCAACAGACTATGACACTTCAGATAAACTATATTTTGAACCTTTAGACTTTGAATTTGTTAAAAATATTATAGATACTGAAAACTCTGAAGGTACTGTTAAAGGAGTCGTTGTGCAATTTGGTGGTCAAACTCCATTACGTATAGCTAATAAACTAAAAGAGTTTGGATATGAAATCCTCGGAACATCTTTTGATGCTATCGATATATCTGAAGACAGAGAGAGATTTCAGCAATTAATTCAAAAAGTAGGATTAAAACAACCTAAAAGCGACATATCTATTGGAACTAAAGAACTTCTCAAAAAGACAACTAAATTAAATTTCCCTATTTTACTTCGTCCTTCTTATGTTCTTGGAGGTAGGATGATGGAAAAAATGAATAGTTCTGAGGATGTTCAAAATTATATTGATCAAAATTATTGGGCACTTGAAAATAATGTAATTTTGATTGATGAATTTTTAAAAGATGCCAAAGAAGTAGATGTAGATGTTTTAAGGGATAAAGCGGGTAATTGCATGATCGCTGGAATTATGGAACACATAGAAGAAGCTGGTGTTCATTCAGGAGATAGCGCATGCTGTATTCCCCCATTTTCTTTAAGCAACGAGATAATTAATTCCATTAAAAGTTTTAGCAAAAGCCTTGCCAATGAATTAGGTACAGTAGGGTTAATGAATGTACAATATGCAATTAAATATAATGAAATTTACATTCTTGAAGCCAACCCTAGAGCCAGCAGAACAATTCCTTTTCTTGCAAAAGCCATTGGAATACCATTTATTAAAATTGCTGCAGAATTAATTGCTGGGAAAACTTTATCTAAAGAATTCATCGATTTTGAACCCGAGTCACTACCTTACTTTGCTATTAAAGAAGCGGTCTTTGTTTTTAATAAGTTTCCTAACACAGATGTAATTTTAGGACCAGAAATGAAAAGTACTGGAGAAGTAATGGGTATAGATGAGGATTTCAACATGGCATATTTGAAGAGTCAGATAGGCTCAGGACATAAGCTATATGATCTTAAAAATATTTTCGTTTCAGTTAAAGATGAGGATAAAGAAGATATTTTTGAAATTGTTAATTCACTGAGTAAAAGTGGCTATAATATTTATACAACCCGAGGAACTCATGAATTTCTCACAAAAAAGGGAATTTCTACCAATTTAGTAAATAAAGTGGCCGAGGGCTCTCCACATGTGGTTGAGTTCATTAAAGATGGCAAAATTGACATGATAATCAATACCACTGAAAATAAACAAGCAATTAAAGATAGTTTTACAATTAGAAGAACTGCTGTTGATTTAAATGTTCCCTATTTTACCAACTTAAGAAGTGCAAAAATACTTTATAAATCCTTAATTTCTCTTAAAACTATTGAGATTTCGGTAAAAGCCATACAAAATCATCATATCTATTAATTAAAAATTCATTTGAAAACCTCTTGAAAATTACATATTTTCTACCACTTACTTATTGAGATAAAAATATGGAAAAAATACCAATGACAGAAGAGGGGCAAAAAAAACTCCTTGAAGAATTAAAACACCTAAAGACAGTTGAGCGACCAATTATTATTAAAGCAATTGCAGACGCTAGAAGTAACGGTGACTTATCTGAGAATGCTGAGTACCATGCAGCTCGAGAAAAACAAAGCTTTATTGAAGGTAGAGTTGCTGAGATAGAAAGCACAATAGCTCAAGCTGAAATCATTGATGTTTCTAAATTATCGGGAACTGTTGTAAAGTTTGGAGCCACAGTTTCCATTATCAACTTAGATGATAATAAAGAGTCCAAATATCAACTTGTTGGTGAGGTTGAAGCAGATATTGAACAAAAAAAAATTTCTGTCACCAGTCCAATTGCTCGTGCGTTAATTGGTAAGAAAAAGGGTGACTATATTGAGGTTTCAACTCCTAAAGGTGTAACCTCCTATGAAATTAAATCAGTTCGTTTTAAATAAATCATTTGATTGACTTAAAAGCTATCACCATCAGTGAGGGAGCTGCTGGGATGAGAAGCCAAATAGAAGGTCTTGCTAAATTAATTTGTAACTCCCATCAAAACTTTGATGTTCAAATTAAACCCTTTTTTAAAAATCTTCCAATTCAGTTTATTCCTGCTAGAGCGAATACTTATCAAAATATTGATCAAATAAATATACAATCAAAAGTATTACTCATTAGCTGTGGTAAAAAAAGTGTTAAAGCTTCTATTTACCTAAAAAAAAAATTTAAAGGTCTTGTTTTTAATATTCATATCCAAGACCCTAAATCAAATCATAATCTTTTTGACCTAATAATTTCTCCAGAGCACGATCAGCTTAGAAAACCAAATAATATTTCAACATTACTCGCCCTTCATAATATTAATTTTGATTTAAATAAAAAAAAGACAAGTAGCATTAACTTTATTATTGGAGGTTCTAACAAGTATTTCAAATTCAATGAAGATACACAAAATAAAATATTAAATGATATAGAATTTTTATCAGAAATTTTTTCTGTAAACGTTATTCCTTCAAGAAGAACGCCTTCTGAATTTATTAAAAATTTATCAATGCTAAAAAATCATAATATAAAATTATTTACTAATTTATTTGATCCTGTCACCTATGGCAATCTTCTATCAGAGTCTAATATGCAAATTGTAACTTGGGATTCTATTTCAATGATTTCTGAAGCAATCTCATCCGAAACAGGAACATTCCTCTATGAGTTCGAAGAAGAAAGTTGTCCTAAAAGATATAAATTATTCCATCAAATGGTTAAACAAAAAGGTTTTATTAAAAGTTTCAGTAGAAACATGGAACCCTACACTGTCTCAATGAGTAGTTATAATTCAGAGTTAAAAAGTAAGATCTTGAATAAGATCAAAAGTAATTTATGGTTCAAAAACAGTGTATCTTAAAGATTCAATATTACATAAAATTCAATCCTATAATGGCCCCTTCCCTCATTGGGTGCTAGATAATCCTCTTTCAGAAGAAATGATAGGTGAACTTCAAAATGTCAAAATCTCTGATGCCCCTCGTTCTTTTGATGGTACAAGAGCCGCTGATGCAGGTGGAGACGGTATAGACGGCAAACTAAGAGTTTTTTTAGAAAAAGATAATTCTAATCTTCTTCCTAACGGAATGGAGCTTATCGAGGACTTAAAAGATAAAGAAGTCATTGATGCGGTCCAAGAAAAAATCAAAAAGGACTTAACTAATAGCTATATTCGAGTTGAGTACATTGCTGATCGAAAAGGATTTTGGTTAAAACCCCATTTAGATATTCCAGAGAAACTTATGACAATGATGCTTTTTATTAATACCTATGATGAGTCTGAAAAACTAGGTACTGATTTTTATGACCTTGATATGAAACTTGTTAAAACAATACCTTATAAACATAACTCGGGGTATTTTTTTGCTTCAGGAAATAACACTTGGCACGGACTTGAAAAAAAAGAAATTAAAATCGAGAGAAGATGTATGCAAATTAACTATGTTACCTTCCCTACTAGCTGGCCAATAAATGGCTAATATTAAAGAAGTCACAATCATTGGTTCAGGTCCTGCTGGCTATACGGCAGCAATTTATTCGGCTAGAGCTAATTTAAATCCTACTCTTATAAGCGGTCTTCAACCCGGTGGTCAGTTGACAATTACTACGGATGTTGAAAATTATCCTGGTTATGAAAACCCCATCCAAGGTCCATGGCTGATGGAACAAATGCAAAAGCAAGCACAATTGGTTGGTACAGAAATATTAAATACTCAAGTAACTAAAGTTGAACTTAACAACTCATTAAAAAAAATTTTTCTGGATGATGGTAGCATTATTGAATCTAAAACTGTGATCATTAGTACTGGAGCGCAAGCAAGGTGGTTAGGACTGGAAAATGAAGAAAAATTTCAAGGTCACGGCTTATCGGCATGCGCTACATGTGATGGATTCTTTTTTAAAGATAGAAAAGTTGCAGTTATAGGTGGGGGAAACAGTGCTGCTGAAGAAGCTTTGTTTCTTACCAAATTTGCATCTGAAGTATTTCTTATTCATCGAAGAGATCAACTTCGAGCAGAAAAAATTTTACAGGATCGCCTAAAAAATAATTCTAAAATTAAATTCATTTGGAACACTGAGGTTTCTAAATTTATTGGTGATCAAGACTTAAAATCTATTGAACTTTTCCATAAAGATAAAAATGAAAAATCAAACCTTGATTTAGATGGAGTTTTTATTGCAATCGGCCACGATCCTGCTACTAAACTTTTTAAAGGACAAATCAATATGGATTCAGAAGGTTATATTATTACTAAACCCGATAGTACGGAGACCTCATTAAAGGGAGTTTATGCTGCAGGTGACGTAAAAGATAAGGTTTATAGACAGGCTATTACTGCTGCGGGGATGGGTTGTATGGCTGCTTTAGAGGCAGAAAAATTTCTAAGCTAGTATATTAACCCTGACGGGCCTTCATTCTTGGGTTTGTTTTGTTAATAACATACAATCTACCTTTTCTTCTAACTAATTGATTGTTCTTATCTCTAGTTTTGGCAGATTTAAGTGAACTTTTAATTTTCATGTTTAATTCTTAAGTTAATTTAATAGAGTGGAAATCTATGTTAATTCAAGAAAAAATCAACCAAATTAAAGAGGATTTTTCTTATTTTGATAGTTGGGAGGACAAATATCAATATCTTATTGACCTTGGCAAAAAGTTACCAAAATTAGAGGATAAATATAAAACTGAGGACTTCAGAGTTCAGGGATGTACATCTAATTTATGGGTAATTCCTCAATTATCTGATAACAAATTGAAATTTATTGGCTCCAGTGACTCAGTGATCGTTCAGGGGTTATTTTATTTGGTTCAATTTGTTTATAATGATGAGGAACCTCAAACTATATTAAAGCAACCTCTGGATTTCTTTGAAGAAATAGGTTTATCCAGTCATTTGGGACCCTCTCGATCCAATGGTCTTAATTCTTTAAAAAAAAAGATTATGTCCATAGCGACAGAATTATCGAAAAATTAAATTTGATCGTTTTTAAATTGTGTTAATTTGAAATGATGAAATTGATAAAAATTTTCTTTTCACTCATATTTCTTTTATTTTCTAATAATGTTTTATCCAAGGAGGATGTCATTAACTTACAACTCAAAGACGGTATCGTCAAAATCAAGACCTTAGATGATAAGGCACCGAACCATGTACAACAAATCAAAGATCTAGTATCTCAAGGTAAATATGACGGAGTAGTTTTTCATCGTGTTATAGATGGATTCATGGCTCAAACTGGAGATGTTCAGTTTGGGAACTCTAACTCTGAGTCTTTTGACCTTAGACGTGCTGGAACGGGTGGATCTGGTAATAATATAAATGCTGAATTTAATGATACACCTCATAAAAGAGGTACGCTGAGCATGGCAAGGGCACAAGACCCTAATAGCGCAGATAGTCAATTCTTTATTTGTTTCGATGATACCCCTCATTTGGATGGACAATATACTGTTTGGGGAGAAGTAATTGAGGGAATGGAATTCGTTGATATGATCAAAAAAGGTGACCCTGCAAAAAACGGAATGGTTGACGATCCTGACAAGATCATCAAAATGTGGATTGAATAAAGTTATCTTTGAGTAATTTTTAATTCAATTCTTCTATTTAATTTTAAATCTTCTGGCGAACTACCTGAGCTGATTGGTTGGTGTTCGCCATAACCATTAGCTGATAATTTGTCTGCCGGTATTCCCTGTTGAATAAAAAACTTCACAACTTCTAAGGCTCTTGCGTGTGAAAGTTCCCAGTTAGAAGGGAACCTAGCTGTAGCAATTGGAACTTTATCTGTATGTCCGTCTACTTGTAAAATCCAATTCAAATCAGTTGGAATTTGATTAGATAAATCAATTAAAGTTTTAGCTATTAAAGACAATGCCACCCTTCCACCAGATTGAATATCTGCACTTCCTGACTCAAATAAAATTTCTGACTGAAAAATAAATCTATCACCCTTGATTTGTATGTCTTCTCTTTGCCCCAAGGTTTCAGATAGTTGACCAAAAAATTCAGATTTGTATTTTTGTAATTTATATAATTCACTTGTTAAAACTCTATTTAACCTATCTCCTAATTCTCCTAATTCTATTTTATTAGAAGCTATTTCAGCTTCTTTTGAGTCAAGCAAATTGTTGAGTGATTGGATTTCATTACTCAGGATCTTAATATCCTCTGATAATCTTGAAATTTGTGCTAATGCATCGTTCAAACTTGTAGTTTGGATTTTGGAGTCTTGCTCCAAAGAAGATATCTGATCTCTAAGCGACTGATTTTGACTTTCTACTGAAGATATTTGAGTTTCTAAAATTTCATTTTCGCCTTTTGAAGAACTCAATGACTCAAGAAGAGACTGAATCCTTCCTTGAGAGTCTGATAATTGACCTA
>JBJKYU010000067.1:0-22621 GCA_045560885.1 Alphaproteobacteria bacterium | reverse complement strand
TCTTGATATTGGGAGGCATCCACACCGGCTAAGATCTGCTCAGCATTAATCTTAAAATCAATTGAAGCCTGACCATCAGCAATGATAAGATCAACTATGGCTGGCTTGATTTCATGGGAATTGATTGTTGATGAAAAAAAGAAAAGTATTACAAAACAGATTCCCCTCATAAGTATTATTTTTAGCAAATTTTATGCTTATTTTCTTTGTCTTTTTCTATCTGTCTTCTCTTTTGGTCATTTAAAAGCTCATGAATTTTGGATTGAGCCAACACAATACACCCCAAGCGATAATCAATTAGAAGGCCATCTTCGAGTGGGACAGAATTTTGATGGTATGGCGTTGATGTATAATGAAAATGACTTTGAGACTTTTAAAATCCTCTCCGGAACTAAAAATAAAAAAATCGATGTCAGTGGTATTATTGGTGATGTTCCAGCTTTGGATGTGCAATCGAAATTCTCTGATCTCATAATCGTTTATCATGAGACAAAAGATAAATTTGTTGATTATAAAAAATTTCAAAAGTTTAAAGATTTCGTAACCGAGAAGGGGTACCCACAACTAATTGATGAGCATCTTCAAGCAGGCCACCCTGAAGAGTATTTTATAGAAAGTTACCGTCGCTATGCCAAATCTCTAATAGCTGTTAATGGCGTTAAAGGAAAAGACAAAAAAACAGGTTTGCTATTTGAGTTTGTCTTAAATGAAAATCCCTATGATTTGGAAGCAAATACCATAAGTGTAAATTTATTTTATAAAAAAAGACCGATCGCTGATCAATTAGTGACAATCTTTTCTCGAAAGAACAGAGGAGATTTAAAGATAGAGCATTTTGAGACTGATGAAAAAGGATATGTAGAGTTTGTTGTTGAGAGTGGAAGAGAGTATCTGATGGACTCGGTGATTATCTATTCAAAAAAAGGTGATCCTGAAAAAAAAGAACCTATTTGGCATAGTATCTGGGCCTCTACAACTTTTCTGGTTCCAGAAAGAACCCTTTAATTTAAGAGGGTTAAGTTTAAAATAAAGCTATGGTTTTTTTATCAAAAGTACTACTGGCAGCATTAGTGATTGCTTTCGCAAGTTGGTTATCCGGAAAAAAACCTGAACTCTCAGGGTTTATTATTGCCTTGCCCATTGCGAGTATTATCGCAATTGCATTTTCTTATTTAGAACATAAAAATACTGAAAATACCGTTATCTTCGCAAAAAGCATTTTGATCGGAGTTCCGGTATCCTATTTGTTTTTTGTTCCTTTCTTTTTTGCCAAAAGCTTAAGCATGAATTTTTGGATGATTTATGGATTAGGCATTACCCTTTTAGTTATTGGGTATTTTGTTCATAAATACCTGACGAGTATTATATAAATGTTTGAATTATTTGCTGACGATACTCCAAACGCGCGCAAAGTCTCTATTATGCTAGAAGAAATTCAAGCTGATTACAAAGTCACCTTGATTGATATTGGAAAAGGAGATCAGTTTAAAGACGATTTCAAAAAAATTTCACCCTTTAATAAAATACCAGTTTTAACAAATTCACAAACTGGACAAAGTTATTTTGAGTCTGGAGCTATCTTAATTTATTTAGCAAATTATTCTGACCTATTTTATGGAGATGATAAAGATTTAACTAACCAATGGCTAATGGCACAAATGGGATATATTGGTCCCATGATAGGACAACATCATCAATTTCATCATTATCATCCAGGAAAAAGTAAATTTGGTGAGGATCGTTATTTTAAAATTACAAAAACTATTTATGAAAATTTAAATGACCATTTATCAAATCATAATTATCTTGCTGGAAATTACTCTATTGCAGATATCGCAACCTTCCCTTGGATTGCTCGACATAATATTCATGATATAGGTTTGCATCACTACCCACACTTGTCAAATTGGTATGAATTGATCTCACAACGTCCAGCTGTAGTGAGTGGTTATGATTTATTTCAAAAGGGAAATAAAATTCCACCCATATCACTATGAAGGTTTATTACAATGGCTCTTGTAATATCTGTAACGCAGAAATTAATCATTATAAAAAAACAAAAAGTGAAATTTCCTATGTGGATATTTCGAAAACAAAAGATGAACACGTAGCAAGCTTATCCAAAGATAAACTTTTTCGTCGAATGCATGTATACCATCAAGGAACTCTTTATTCGGGATCTGAGTCTTTTTTAGTTATGTGGTCCCAAATGAAAAAATGGAAACTCTTATCTAGGATTTTGAGCTTGCCATTAATAAGACAGGTATGGTTTTTAATCTATGAAGTAGCAGCTATTTTTTTGTATTTGAAGAATAAGTCGAAGGTTTGATTTGGAGAACCATTCTTGCAGTTAAAACCACAAGAATGGTTTTTTGGAGGATTAAGGTTAATCCTCTCTTTTTACCCTCCTTATTTCACATTGGATTAAAAAAAATCGACATAAAAAGTATTGAAAAACAATAATTTTAAAAAATATGTGAATATTTTTTCTATGAATTACTTTATTTTGCTCTTTTTATGAATAGCCCTTGTTATAACTGGGATCGGTCCTCTTGGCTCTCCTCCAAAGAATACTTTAAAAAACTATCGAATCAATTAATTGAGTTTTTAGATATTACAGAAGATAAAAAAATTCTTGATGTCGGTTGTGGTAGGGGGCACCTACTTGAAACTCTGGCTCTTAATGTAAATTTGATTAATCAACCAGTCGGTGTTGAACCCGTAAAGCATAAAGATTTCATTTCTCAAAATGTAAAAATATACCATTCTTCTATTAATTCATTTCTTAATGAAAATAATTCACAATTTGATTTGGTAATTTTAAAACAGGTACTGCACTTATTGACTTTAGATGAAAGAAAAAACTTTTATCATGATATAAAAAATAACATCAATGAAGATGCCCATATAGTATTTATTCATATGAATAATCAAACAGAAATCCCATTATTTCCTCTAATGAAAAATAAACTCAATCAATCATTAAAAATTCATCAACTTTTATTAGAAGAACTAACTCATAACTTTAATTTGCTTAAGTTTGAAAATTTTAATTATAATGTGAAAATCTCATTAGAAGAGTATGTAGATATGATAAGAAATAGGTATATGACTATTCTTCTAGATTTAAGTGAAAACGAAATAGAAGAGGGAATCGATTTCATCAAGAACAATTATCCCAATCACTTAGTTTTTCAGGATACCTTAACGATTAAAGTATTTAATTAATTATTTTAATTTTTGTAATAAATAATTTCCAGTTATGACTATGACGCTCCCTAAGACAATATAAAGAGATATAGGTTCTTTAATTAAAATTATAGTTAGCCCTACTCCAAAGATAGGGAATAAACTGTAAAAAGGTAGTACTGTTTGTACACTGTAGTGTTTGTATAGCCAAAACATTAAAACTTGTGCTCCACAAGACACAACTACACCTGTATATATAGCTGGTAAATAGTCCAGCCAAGAGTGCTGTAAAATAATCTTGAATTCTTGATTTTCAAAAATGAAAGCTAGTAAAGTCATGATGGGTAATGTGGTTATGGCCATCCATCCGTTGACTTCTAATGCATTAAAATTCAATAGTTTTCTTGACATCATCGAGGCGAGCCCATAAGAAATTGCAGCTAAACAACCTAGCATTAAACTTTTGGGTGATTGAAAAACAATGGGATCAAAGCATATGATAGATAAACCCAATAAAACAAAACCAATTAAAAGCCATCTTTTAAAAGATACGATTTCTCCTAAATAAATCGAACCTGCAATGACACCAAATGGAATTGAAAATTGCATCACTAAAATCATCGAGGAAGTGGAGGTAGTATGCGCTAAAGAGAGATACATAAAGGGATAAAGACCAAGACCCATCAAAAAGCCATAAAAAATAATAAATTTGAAGTTATTATTTTTCATGCTGTTAAATCTTAAAAAAGGAAAAAGAAATATTGCCATCATCAAAATCCTAATAAGAGAGAAAATTAAAGGAGAGAGCTCTTGGTTAAGACCTATTTTTCCTACGGGATATGAACTCCCAAATAAGAACATCACAAAAAGCGTGATTAGAAGGTGATTAAATTTCACTTGGACCGATTAAGTTTTAAAAACTCTCCAATAAAATATAAAGAACCACCAAAAAATATAGATGTTTTAGAATTAGAATATTGATTAATTTGTTTTAAAGAACTTTCTAAAGATGGACAAAATATCAATTTTAGATTTTTTGGGAGATCTTCTTTGGTAATTGAATTTTCTTCATTCATTTGAACCACAATAATTTTTTGAAAGTATTGAGAGAGTTTATTTAACATTTGAGAATATTTTTTATTATTAAGAAAAGAGCAAATTAAAATTTTTCTATTCAAGGGAAGATTGTTGATCAAGGTATTCATGCCATCAATATTATGAAAACCATCTAAGGTAATATCTTTAAAATTTTTTAACTTTCGAAAGAGGAATCCATTAGTTATAGACTGCATTCTACCTGGCCATTCGCAAAGAGTCAGAGCTTTATGAGTTTTATTGGCATTAAATTCATGTTTCAGAATATTTTTAGCTAGGTGTATGGATAATCCTGAATTTACCTTTTGGTGTTTACCTCGTAGACTTAGTTGAGATAAATCTATGTTGATACCTTCAGCCTGATACTTATTTGATTTAATACTCCAATCATCACCAAAGAATTCAGCTTTTAAATTTCTTCTTTTTAACTCTGAATGAATAAATTTCATTACATTTGGTTTTTGTTTGTTAATAATGTTTGTACTTTTCTTATTGAGTATTCCTAATTTTTCAAAAGCTATTTTATTAAGGGAATTCCCTAAAAAATCTTGATGATCTAATGAGATGGGGGTAATGGCTGCGAATTTTGGGCTTTTTAAAATATTAGTAGCATCAAACCTACCTCCCAAGCCAACCTCCAAAATTAAAAAATCAGCTTTATGATCTTGGAAGGCTTTAAACGCAGCAGCAGTGGTAATTTCAAAAAACGTAATAAGTTTTCCATCATTTTTTTTCTCGCAGTATCGAAGATAATCTAACAGTTTCTTATTAGAAATGTTTTTAGAATTTAATTGAATGCGCTCATTAAAATCAACTAGATGAGGGGTTGTATACAAATGAGTAGTGTAACCGTGTTGGTTTATAATTGATTTTAAAATCGAAGCAGTGGACCCTTTGCCATTTGTTCCTGCTATATGAATAACTTTAGGTAGTTTTTTTTCATTAAAACCAATTTTTTTTAATAATTGATTAATACGACCAAGAGATAAATCTGAAAATTTAGGATGAAGCTGTAAAAGCCTGTGAAAAATAGGATCTTTCAAGGATATTACTTTTTAAGAAAAGATAAAACTTTTGAAAGAGTCTCTCTTAACTCTTTTCGATGAACCACGATATCGATCATACCGTGCTCAAGTAGGTATTCTGCTGTTTGAAAGTCTTCAGGTAATTGTTCATTGATTGTTTTTTCAATCACTCTTTTACCGGCAAAACCAATCATGCTTCCTTTTTCAGCAATAATAATGTCACCTAACATCGCAAATGATGCGCTGACACCACCAGTTGTAGGATGAGTTAAGATACTAATGAAAGGAATTTTCTTTTGATCTAAGAGATTACAAGCGGCCACAGTTTTGGGGAGCTGCATTAAACTGACTAAGCCCTCTTGCATTCTCGCTCCTCCTGAAGAGGCAATAGAGATAAAAGGACAATTTAATTCAACAGCTTTTTGACATCCAATTTTAAAAGCCTCACCGACATATTGGCCCATACTTCCACCCATAAATTTAAAATCTAATAAGAATATACAAACGGTTGATCCACCTATTTGTCCTGTTGCAACATGAGCTGCATCTTTTTGGTTTGTCTTTTGTTGAGCGTCTTTGAGTCGATCAGTGTATTTTTTTAAATCTTTAAATTTTAAGGGGTCATTATTTTCAATAGGAATTTCAATTAAATCAAATTTTTCATCATCAAAGAGTTGTTTAAAACGACTTTCAAAATCAATGTACATATGTTGATCACAATAAGAGCAAACATGTAAGTTTTCTTTAAGGTCACTGACATATAACATTCTCTCTCCACACCCACACTTTGTCCATAGGTCTGAAGGAGGATCTTTTCGATTAACTAAAGAGTTTAATTTTGGTTTAACGAAATCAGTAAGCCAGTTCATGACTAAATTTTAACCTCTTTTATAAACTTACTAAGAGAAATTATATATTTTGTAAAATTCATTTTAAGATCAAAATATTTTTGAATTAACGCAGAGCCAATAATTACACCATCCGCCTTGGTGTTTTTAGATATCGCTAAAACATCTTTTTTTGATTTGATGCCAAAACCAACTAAAACTGGGATTTTAGTTTGTTTTTTTAGTGCCAAAACATTTTTATTAATTTCTTTGTAATCAAGCTTATTTGAGCCGGTGATGCCCGTAGCAGAAATATAATAGACAAAACCCTTTGCTTCCTTCAGCAATCTCTTTGATCTTTGTTGATCTGTCATAGGAGAAATGAGCTTGATAAGGTGAATACCATTTTTATCTAAAAGATTTTTAATTGGTTTTTCTTCTTCAAAGGGAAGGTCAACAATAATAATTCCATCAACAATATTCTTAATTTCTTTAATAAATTTTTGAACTCCATATTTCTGAACAGTATTAAGATAACACATGATTACAAAAGCAGTTTTTTCACTCTTTTTTTTCAATTGAGAAATTAGGGTTAATGATTGTTTTGTGGTGATTTTTGATTTTAAGGCAACTTTGCTAGACTCCTGAATGATTGGCCCATCAGCCATAGGGTCTGAAAAAGGTAATCCAAATTCAATGATATCCGGTTGATGAGAGAGAATTTCATCAAAAACTTTTTTACTTTGTGAAAGAGTAGGGAAACCGCAAGTCATAAATAGGGATAAAATTTTTTTTGAAGGAAGTTGATCGAGTTTATTCATCAGCGTCAAATCCAATTGCCTTAGCAGCTGTAAACAAGTCTTTATCACCGCGTCCACATAAGTTTAAGATAATTGTTTTTCCTTTTGCTTTGTTTTTAAAGGCTTTGATCAAATAAGCGAGAGCGTGTGATGGTTCAAGAGCAGGTATAATTCCTTCTAATTTAGAACATAATTGAAATGCATTCAGGGCTTCTTTATCAGTTACTCCGTAGTATTTTGCTCTTTTTATATCTTTTAAATAAGAATGCTCTGGCCCTACACCTGGGTAATCAAGTCCAGCCGAGATAGAATGTGCTTCTTTTATCTGCCCATCATTATCTTGAAGAACATAACTGTAACTTCCATGTAAGATTCCTGGGGTTCCAGAGGTCATAGTTGCTGCTGTTTGGTTAGTTTTGGGTCCTTTTCCTGCTGCTTCAACACCAATAATTTGAACCTTCTTATCATTTAAAAAGGGATAGAATAATCCCATAGCATTTGATCCTCCACCAACACACGCAATAAGATAATCAGGCAATTTTTTTTCAATTTTTAAAATTTGCTCTCTTGCCTCTATGCCGATCACAGATTGAAAATCTCTTACCATCTTTGGGTAGGGGTGAGGCCCTGCCGTAGAACCAATAATATAAAAAGTATCTCGAACGTTTTTAATCCAGTCTCTCAAAGCCTCGTTCATAGCGTCTTTTAAAGATTTACTCCCAGACTCTACGGGAATAATATTAGCACCAAGAAGTTTCATCCGAAAAACATTGGGTTTTTGTCGCTCAATATCTTTTGAACCCATATAAATATAACAAGGCAAGCCAAATAATGCACAGACTGTTGCTGTGGCAACTCCATGCTGTCCAGCCCCTGTTTCAGCTATAATTCTGGTTTTACCCATTTTTTTTGCTAATAAAATTTGACCTAAGCAGTTATTAATTTTATGGGCGCCTGTGTGATTAAGTTCATCTCTTTTGAAGTAAACTTTAGGACCGTTTATGTAAGCAGATAAATTTTTAGCATGATGAAGTGCTGATGGTCTTCCAACATAATTTTTGAATAAATCTTTGAGTTCTTTTTGAAATTTTTTATCTTTTTGAATTTTTTGATAAGACTGATCTAAGTCAATCAAGAGAGGCATCAAAGTTTCAGAAACATACATTCCTCCATAATCGCCAAAACGACCAAGGGTATTAGGTTGATTATAATTTTTCATATTTGTTTGAGAGATGAAACGAGACGATCAATTAATGAAAGGTTCTTTTCACCTTTTTCTTCCTCTACGCCAGAATTTATATCAACAAAATCAGCCCCTGTTAAGTTAATTGCTTCTTGGATATTTGACTCATTTAACCCTCCCGACAAGATAAAAGGAAATTTGTTGGGATTTGAAAATTGTGACCAATTCCAAGTTTTATTGTTTCCCCCGGGTTGATCATTTTTCTCAGGCTTCCCTTCAATTAAGTAATAATCAACATTAGAAAGATCATTTTCAATTAATTCCTCAGGAGGTAGAGATTTGAATATTTTTTTTTGAAAAGTTGATTTTACCTCATTTATAAATTTCTGATTTTCGCTGCCGTGAAGTTGGATAGTATGAAAATCAAATAAATTTAACTTTTCTTCAATTTCTTGAAGCGTAGGATTTACAAATACGCCAACAAATTTACTGCTATACTGACTATAATATTGATGAATTAATTTAAGTGTATCGACGTTGACATTTCGTGGACTCTTTTCGTAAAAAATTAAGCCTTGGTATTCAATAGGCAGATTAAGACAGTGTTCAATAACTCTTGGGTTACTTTGTCCACAAATTTTTATTTTCATATTTTTCATTATATTCATTAAGAAGTTTCATCGGATCTTTTGTATTGATTAACTCTCTTCCAATTACAACAAAATTAGCTCCACCATTAAGAGCTTCATGAACGAATGAAACTCTCTTCTGATCATCTTTTCTATCTAATAGTTTTACTCCTGGAGTTACTTTGAGAAGTTTTTTAAAACTCTTTAGAGATTTTAAATCTTGACCTGAACAGATTAAACCTGCAATTTTGGCTTTACTAGCAATTAAGGCTAATTTTTTAATCAATTTATCAGTATCTTTTTCCCCATATATTTTTTTACTGTCTTTACCGTCAAGGCTTGTGAGTAAGGTCACTCCTAATACTTTAGTTTTCAAATTAAATTTCTTGATACTTTTTAAAGCACTTTTTAGCATTTCTTCTCCTCCAGAGATGTGAAGAGTTAGAAAATCAGGATTTATGTTCTTTAATGACTCTATTGCGCTGCCAACAGTATTGGGAATATCATGTAATTTAAGATCAAGAAATAATTTTGATTTTTTTCTTTTAATTTCAGTGATTAGTTTATCCGCATCTTTGTTGTAAAAAGATCTATAACCTACTTTAAATCCATAAACTAATTCATGAAGCTTTTTTACTACTTCGATATTCTTCTTATTGTTGGCAGCATCTAGGGCTATGAAAGCTTTAAATTTATTCATTTAGTCTTTTATTTATACTTTCACTAGCCTTAAAAGCCACTTTCCATTTTGATGGAATATAAATTTTTGTTTTATTTCTTGGATCTGAGCCATATCGAGAAGGCATCAGTTTGGATTTAAAGACTCCAAAGTTTCGTAATTCAATATTTTGATGTTTTTTTAGATGTTCCTCCAGCAGATCAAAGAACCTATTAAAAATAGCTTTATTGATCTGTGGAGTTAAATCAGTTTCTGATTGCAAAAAAGATTTGAGGAGATTGGATTTATTCTGCTTTGGTATCCTTGTCTTCATCCAAAGCCTTACCCAAGATATCTCCTAAAACTGATCCAGATGATTTTGAGCCGTATTTTTCTAATAGGCTTTGCTCTTCATCAATTTCAAGCTGTCTGATGGAAAGGGCAAATTTTCTATTAGTCAAATCAATGGAACTAATCTTTGCATCAATTTTTTGACCTTCATTATATCGAGAAATATTTTGTTCCTCTTTATTTTTTGATAACTCTTTTCTACGGATTGTAGTTTCAATAAAGTTCGCTACTTCAACATCAATACCGTTGTTACTTATCTTTGTAATTGTAGCTGAAACAATATCTCCCTTATTCTTATCCTTAAAGAATTCATGAAATGGATCGGCAGTTAGTTGTTTAATACCAAAACTAATCTTTTCTTTTTCAGGATCTATTTCTAAAATTTTTACCTGAATATTTTGACCTTTTTGGTATTTTTTCAGCGTTCGATCTCCATTAGAGTCAGTCCAAGAAAGATCGTTTTTATGGATTAATCCATCAATATTGTCGTTCAATTTTGCAAAAATACCAAATTCAGTAATATTTTTGATTTCTGTATCAATAACTTGATCTTTTTTGTACTCATTAAGAATATTTTCCCAAGGATTAGGCTCAGTTTGTTTAATTCCCAAGCTGATACGTTTTTTCTCTTTGTCAATTTCAAGAATTTTTACTCGAATATTAAAACCAACCTCTAATATTTTATTAGGATGGATGTTTTTCTTGGTCCAACTGATATCATTAGAGTGAACGAGGCCCTCTAGATCCTTATCAGTTAGCTGAACAAAAGCACCATAGTCGGTAATATGAGTAATTTTACCATCATAAATTTCATTCATAGTGATTTTGTCTTCAATCTTTTCCCATGGATCATTTTTTAACTGCTTGAATCCCAAGCTAATTTTATCTGACTCATCAGAGACTTTTAAAATTTTAAAATCATATTTTTTTCCAACTTCTAAAACATCGGAAGGGTGACTTATTCTACTCCATGAAATATCACTTAAGTGAACTAAACCATCAATTCCACCTAAATCAACAAACGCACCATAATCAGTAAAGGTCTTGACTCGACCTTTTACAACAGAATCAGTCTTTGATTTTGCTAAAATTTCATCTTTAATTTCTTTTTGTTTTTCTTCAAGGATAGCTTTACGAGAAACTACTATATTTCCCTTTGAGTAATCCATTTTTAGAATTTCAAATGTTTCCTCAGTTTTAATCAAATGACTGACATCTCTAACGGGACGGACATCTATTTGACTCAAAGGTAAAAAAGCATTGGTGCCCATGATTTTCACATAAAGACCTGCCTTGGCTTTACCAACTATAAATCCTTTAACTCTTTCTTTGTTATCATAAAGTTTTTGAAGTTTTTCCCATGACTTCATTTTGATAGCTTTTTCATGAGATACTTTCACATTGCCTTCACGGTCCTCTAGTTTTTCAACAAATACTTCAATTGTTTGACCAGTTTTAAGGTCATCTGAGGATCCGGTATTTAGAAATTCTTCTCGAGGGATTTGCCCTTCACTTTTGTATCCAATATCAACAGTTACGTGTTGATCATTTATTTTTAGGATTGTTCCAGAGATTATTTTGTTTGCAGAGATGTTAGTCTTAGTTTCGAATTGTTGGTCTAGCAGTTTGCTATACTCGTCGTTAGATATCATAAGTCATTATTTACCTTTCAAATTAATTAGGTTTTTTTAGAGTTTTCTAGCTTTTTTTCAAGAAAATTAATGAATGTGATGAGTGATATGCTTAAAAAAACTAGGATAGCTGGTTTTAACGCTCGATTTATCATCAATTTTATTGGATTTTTCACATATTAGATTGGATATATAAAAAGACATCACGATACGGTGATCATTGTGATGAATAATTTTCGCACCACCTTTTTTTAAATCAGTATCTCCATAGATATATAAGTCAAATTCTTTAATCTCACTTTTAACACCTATATTTTTTAAATTTTGTTGAATTAATTCTAATCGATTACTTTCTTTGACAGTTAATTCTTTTAAACCTTTAAAAACTGAAGTTCCCTTAGCATAAGATGCTGCTATAGAAAGTATCGGAATTTCATCTACTTGAAGAGGAACATCTTCAGGTTTTAGTAGAGTAGATTTCAAATGAGTTTTTTGATTAATTTTTAAGTCAGCTAAAATTTCGTTATTAACTTTTTTCCTATTTAAGATTTGAATATTTCCACCCATCTTTTTAAGAGTTTTGATAAATCCAATTCTGGTCTTATTAAACAGCATATTCTTGACATATAATTTAGATCCTGGTTTCAAACAAGCAGCTGTTATAATAAAAGCCGCAGAGGAAGGGTCTCCTGGTACATTTAATTTAATTGGCTTTAGATCTTTATTATTTTTCATTTCAATGAAACGGTATTTTGAGTTCTCTTTTACTTTTATGTTATAGCCCATAGCTTTGAGCATGTTCTCAGTATGATCCCTTGTAGATTTGAATTCTTTTATTTTTACGATGCCATTAGTATTTAATGCTGAGAGCATTATCGCACTTTTAATTTGGGCTGATGGAATTTTGATATCATAGTGGAGTGGAATTGCATCACCAACTCCTTTAATCTTTATAGGAGGAAACGAATTTTTTTTTAGATCGATTGATGCACCAATTCTTTTTAGATGATCTGTGACCCTTCTCATAGGCCTTTTACTTAAAGACTTATCACCTTTAAGAGTGGCTTTAATATTATTAGAAGCTAATAGTCCAGCAAGAAGCCTTATACCTGTCCCTGAATTACCAAAATCTAATTGTTTTTTTGGTTGAAACAGAGCTCCCGGGGGTATGCCAAATACTATGTATTTTCCATTCTTTTTTGTAATTCGCGCACCTAGTTCGCGCATCACTAAAAGTGTGTTAATGACATCCTCTCCTTCAAGTAAATTAGTTATTTCTGATTTACCTACTGCTTGACCAGTTAGTATTAGAGACCGGTGACTTATAGACTTATCACCTGGTGGATAGTAAATGCCTTGTATTTTTTTTTTGGAATTAATAGGCATACTTTTATTGATAGTTTTCTCCTAAATATATTTTTTTTACAAATTTATCACTCGTAATTTCTTTAGGCGTTCCAGATTTTATAATTTCTCCGTTATAGATAATAAATCCATAATCAACAATACTAAGGGCCTCTTTAACATTGTGATCAGTAATAATTATTCCAATATTCATTTTTTTTAGAAGAGCGACGGTAGATTTTACTTCTTCAATTGCTATGGGATCTATACCCGCAAAGGGCTCATCTAATAATAGAAATTTAGGATTACTTGCCAAAGCTCGGGCAATTTCAGTTCTTCTTCTCTCACCTCCAGATAATAATTTACCCTGAGTTTTTTGAAATCCTTGAAGAGAAAATTGATTTATAAGATTTTCAGTAACTTTCTTAGCTTCAGCTTTTGAATGAAATAATTCAGCGATTGCAAAAATGTTATCGTAGACACTCATATCCCTAAATATTGAAGGTTCTTGAGGTAAATAAGAAATTCCTAATTTTGATCTTTTGCTTAGACTAAGAAAAGTTAAATCTTCCCCATCTAAAATAATCTGACCTTCATCAGGAGGTAAAAAACCCGCAATGATATTGAAGAGTGTTGTTTTGCCACTTCCATTAGGGCCCAATAGTCCATTAATTTTTTGACTATCAAAATCTAAATTGACTTTTTTAAGAGCTTGTTTGGATTTAAAGTTTTTACTAATACTTTGAAGCTTAATTATTTGCATTGTTTTCTAAAAGAACTTCTACTAGCGATTCATCGTTTGCAGAGTTTAAAATTCTTTTATTATTATCAATGTCTGCAATTAATTCATGGCCTGTAAGCAATCTAGTGGGAGATTGAATGGAAACATCGCCAGTGAGTTTAATGGTGTTGTCATCTCTTGTGTAGATAGCGTAATCACCTTGAAAAATTTCATCTTTTAATTCAATTCGTACATTTTCAAAAAGCTCAACAACTGTGAATAATTCTTTACCTCCTTGCTCTACATATTGAGCAATCATTTTTTCAGAAAAGGCGATGAAGGTATCATTGCTGAATTCCACTGAACCAGTAGCAGTATAAGATTTGTTTTCTGAGTCCCAAATTAAACTATCACCTGCTTTGACAGTACTTTCTGAGTAGGCTTTAGAATAAAGAAATAAACTTAAAATAAAAAAGATAACTTTAGTCATGACTTTTAAAGATAACAATACCATCAAAATAAATTTTTCCTTCTGAGTCTATATTCCTGAACCCCTTAGCGTCAAGAGTGCCCATTGAGTTTATCACTTGAACTGATTTTTTACTATGAGAGATATCTTCATTTAAGTTAATTGATATATCTTCCCCATATATTTTATATTCATTATTTTCTAGGTAAGATTTACCTTGAAGAAAAAAATTATCTTCATCGATTTTATTTAATTTTTTAGAACCAATTTTTGTCAAGCCAGATTTACTAAATACAATACTTGAGAAATTTTCAACTGACATGCTTTTTTGACTAAAAACTTTAGATGAGGGCCTATTGTCATAGTAATACATAAAGGCTTGAATGCTAAGTAAAAGAAAAATTAAAATATTAAAAATATTTTCTCTTAAAAATTTACTCATTTTCTAAACAAGTTTTTAAATTAACTATTCCTATAGGAGTATTTTTTTTTGTGATTAAAAGACTAGTAATTGAATTTTTATTCATCAAAACTATTGCTGACGAAATAAGAAGATCTTTCGTAGCTGTGATTGGTTTTTTACTCATTATATTTGTTGCTTTATCCGACATATCTAATTTTTTGATAGCTCTTCTTAAATCACCATCAGTAATGATACCTTTGATTTTTTTTTGATTGTCAATAATTACAACACAGCCATATTTTTTTTCAGTCATTTTAAGAACTGCTTCCATTACTGATGTATTTTGTTTAATTAAAGGAAGGTCTGTATCCATTATTTCTGAGAGTGTTTTTAATTTTTTTCCTATTTTTCCCCCTGGATGTAGGGCTTTGAATGATTTTTTGTCAAAATTTCTTAGATTTAATAGGCAGCAACACAAGGCGTCTCCAAGAGCTAACGCCATTGTTGTAGATGTAGTAGGTATAGTGGATAATTTGTCGGCTTCTTTGTGAGGGGGTAGTATCAAATTAATATCTGAATTTTTGGCTAATAAACTTTTATTATTTGAACAAATTGAAATAATTTTAACTGAGTGTCTCTTCGCAAAATCTAAAAGGTCACTCAGCTCATGCGACTCCCCAGAATTTGATAGCACAATTAATATGTCCTCATCTCTTACTATACCCATGTCACCATGACTAGCATCAACAGGATTTAAAAATACTGATGGTATTCCTGTAGAGGTAAAAGAAGCTGCAATTTTAGATGCTATGTTTCCACTTTTCCCAACACCAGAAATAATTAATTTACCTTTTAAACCTTCAATACTCTTTACAGCCTTAAAAAAATTATCATTAAGGCTTTTTGCTAAATCATTTATTGCTTTTGACTCTATAGTTAAAACCTCTTTTGCTGATTTAAGAATTTGTAATTTATTCATTGTTTACTTGTGGGCAAAAATATCAGTATTTTCCCATCCCATTAAGTCAAGCTCCACTCTCGTAACTAAAAAATTCATAATTGATTTAAAAGTTTTAAGTCTTTTTGCTTCTAGTAGTTTTGCTTCTAAATGTTTCTTTAAATCACTTAAATAAATCACATCATTCATAGCATATTGAATTTGTTGTTTAGTTAGTTTTTTTTGACTCCAATCTGAGGTCTGTTCAGTTTTATCTAGCTCAATATTCAAAATTTCTTTAACTAGATCTTTTAGCCCATGTTTTGATGAGTAAGTTCTAGTAAGTTTAGATGCTATTTTAGTACAAAAAACATTTCTGACATTAATATTTAAATTTTCCTTGAGTACTGCCATGTCAAATCTTGCGTAATGAAAAATTTTAGTCAAAGACTTATTTTCTAGTAGGGATTTTATATTCTTAGAATTTGTTGGAGAGATATCCTTGTCAAATTTAATCAAGTACACTTTTTTATTAGACTCATTACGTAATTGAATAAGACATAGCCTGTCTCTTTTGATATTTAGCCCAAGTGTTTCAGTATCAATTGTTATATCTCCTTAAATGATTTTAATGACTGTAAGGGTAGGTCATTTTGGAATAATTGATAATTTGACATCGTAAGACATATATTTATATAAGATAGATAAAGCAATGAGAAATAAAAACATCTTAGTTTTCGGGTCTACTGGATTTATTGGCAGAAGTCTTACAAAAAGATTATTGGCTAATGGGAGTAAATTAATCTGCCCTGTTAGAAACCCAAACAGAGTTAAGAGGAATATACTATCTGGTGACATTGGTCAGATAGATGTAGTTGAATTTGATTTACAAAATTTAGATGCTGTTGAAAAGCTAATAGAAAACTGTGACGTTGTTGTAAATTTAGTTGGATTGCTTTATGAAAAAAATAATTTTTCTTTTGAATTAGCACATTTTTTGCTGCCAAAAAAAATCGCGACTTATGCTGAAAAACATCATAAACCTTTTGTCCATATTTCGAGTTTAGGTTCCACTTATCAAAGCAATTCAAACTATTTAGTATCTAAAAAAATGGGCGAAGAGTTCATACAAAGTAATAATAATAATCATATAATTATAAGACCTAGTGTTGTTTACGGTGAAGAGGATAATTTTATTAATCAATTTGGAAGAATGGCTAAAATTCTTCCTTTCTTACCCTTATTTAAAAAAGGAGAAACAAAATTTCAACCAATTTATGTCAATGATTTATCATTAATGATTTTCAACTTAATAAATAATTTCGATAATTATAAAAATCAAAATATATCAGCAGTGGGGCAGGAGGTTTTTACTTTTAAAGAAATCTTATCCCATATATTCAATTCTCTTCAAAAAAAGGAAAGATTTATAAACATTCCATCTTTTTTTGCAATACTCCAAGGTAAAATAATGGAAAAGCTTCCAAAACCAATTTTTACTTATGATCAGTATGTCACTCTATCTCATCATAGCATAGACGAGAATGGTGCAACAAAGGTTACTAAAATTATCGAAAAAGATTTGTCTAACATGAAATTAGTAACAGCTCAGTATTTAAAAAAATTTATTGATAGAGTCTAACTCAATAAAAATAAAATTATTAAGCCAAAAATTAAGCGATATATTACAAATGGTTTAAAGCCAATATCATTAATGTAGCTTATAAAAAGTCTAAGCGTTAAATAAGCAAAAACAAAAGTGAATATAAAAATAATCAAAAGATTAAAATCAAATTGTATGACGTTTATATCTCTTATATTGGATAAAAAAGAAATAAGAATTATTGGCATACCTAAATAAAGACTCATTACTGAAGAATCTTTTCTATTTTCCCCCATTAGTCTAAAAGCAATTATGCAGCTACCCGATCTGCTGAATCCTGGTAAAAAAGCAAGACATTGGAAGAAGCCTGCTAGCAAAAATTTTATTTTTTTGTCAGATATTTTTATTATTTGAAAAATTTTTAAATCTGATAGGTATAGCAATATTCCACCTATAATTGATGTATAGCCAATTATTTGAAAGCTAAAAAAATTTATGTCGAGTAATACAAGGAATGCACCAACTATTATTGCTGGAATTGTTGCCAGAGTTATTGGAATAAAATTTAATTTGATATTATTAAATTTAAGATGATTTTGCTTGTACAAGTAAAATACTAATGCCAATAATGAGGAAAAATGGGCTGTAGTTTCATACAAGTAATTTCTTGAATTGCCTTTATTGTATATTAGTTCAAGTAAATTAAGGTGGCCACTTGAACTAACTGGGATAAACTCTGTGATTCCCTGAATAATCGAGTAGAAGGCATAGAAAAGGTAATCAATAGTCATAAATTATTATCATTTAAATATTTACATAATTTTAATTAACTATTATAAATTCAATTCTTTTTAAAAGTATCTTTAAAAAGTAATAATATATTATCATGTTAGAGTTTCATAAAAAAAATCAAAAGAATCCTGATAAAACAGAACCTGAAAAGAGAATAAAGGATTTCCAAGAAATATACAGACAGTTTGACCAAAACACATCTATGGAACAATCATCTAGATGTTCTCAATGTGGTGTCCCTTTTTGTCAAATCCACTGCCCTTTAAATAATAATATTCCAGATTGGTTGAGATATATAGCTGAGGGTAGATTAAAAGAAGCCTATGAAATTTCAACTTCAACTAATGCTTTCCCTGAAGTTTGTGGGAGGGTTTGCCCACAAGATAGATTATGTGAGGGGAAATTGTGTCGTTGAACAAGCTGGTTTTGGTGCAATTACAATCGGTAATCTTGAAAAATATTTAACTGAAGTAGCTTGGGAGAAAGGCTGGATTCAAAAAATTAATTCTTCTAGTCCTAATAAGCAAAAAATTTCGATTATTGGTTCAGGTCCTGCTGGTATGGCAGCCGCTTCTTACTTAGCTAAGCAAGGTTACCAAGTTGATGTTTTTGAAAAAAATGATCGAGCTGGTGGTTTGATGATTTATGGAATTCCTAACTTTAAATTGGATAAAAGTGTTGTAGAGAGAAGAACTGAATGGTTATCTGATAGTGGGGTTAAATTTCATTTAAAGAAAGAAGTGGGAAAACACATATCCTTTCAAGAACTTGAAAAAGATTATGATGCAATACTTGTTGCTACTGGTGTTTACAAAGCTAGACAATTAGATATTGAGACTAAGAATATCGAAAATTCTCTTCCTGCGCTTGATTTTTTAATTGAAAGTAACAGAGTTGGTTTAGGAGATGTTCCATCTAAAAATAAATTTTTAGATGCAAAAAATAAACATGTTGTTGTAATTGGTGGAGGCGATACCGCCATGGATTGTGTTAGAACAGCTATCCGACAAAAAGCAAAAGAAGTAACATGCCTTTATAGAAGAAATAAAGAAAACATGCCTGGATCTGCGAGAGAAGTGTTAAATGCTGAACAAGAAGGAGTAAAATTTAACTGGCTCTCTGTTCCATCTAAAATAATCTCACAAGATAAATCTGCATCTAGTCTGGCATACAAAGTAGCTGCTTTAGGAGAGGCAGATGAGACTGGGAGACGTAAACCCATTGACACTGGTGTTGAAAAACAAATTAAAAGCGATCTTATAATTCAAGCTCTTGGATTTGAGCCGGAGGATCTTAACCAACACTTTGGTACAGATTTAGAGGTAACTAGTTGGAATACGATTAAAGTAGACTTCAAAAAATTTCAAACAAGTAACCCGAAAGTATTTGCAGCTGGCGATATCGTCAGAGGGGCGTCTCTTGTAGTATGGGCCATACATGATGGTAGAGAAGTCGCTAAATCTATCCACCAATTCTTGGAAAATAAACTAGTCAAAAAGAAAGCATCCTAATGAGTCAAGAAATAAAAGATTTCATCAAAAATAGAGAACTTCTCAAAAAGAACCATATTTACAAAGATAGCTATGAACATGACAACTGTGGCGTTGGATTAGTTGCGGCTATCAATGGTGAATCGAGAAGAGATATTGTTGAAAAAGGTGTGGAAGCTTTAAAGGCAGTTTTTCATCGAGGTGCTGTTGATGCTGATGGTAAAACTGGAGATGGTGCAGGTATTATGCTCGAAGTCTCACACTCGTTTTTTAGTAAACAAGTAACTAAAACTGGCCATTTAGCCGAACAAGATAACTTACTTGGTGTTGGAATGATATTTCTTCCTAAAAGAGATTTTGGAGCCCAAGAAAAGTGTCGAGCAATAGTTGAATATGAAATCATAAAAGCTGGAATGAGTTTGTATGGATGGAGACAGGTACCAGTCAATACAGAAATCATTGGTGAAAAAGCAAACTTTACTAAACCAGAAATTGAACAGATAATTTTTACGCCTAAAGACTCCCACGAAAATATAGAAAAGAGACTCTATTTAACTAGAAGACGAATTGAAAATAAAATCAAGGCATTAAATATAAACGACTTTTATATTTGCTCCTTATCAACTGAAACCATTGTCTACAAAGGAATGTTTCTAGCAGAGCAGTTATCTGAGTTTTATCCTGACCTTTTAGACCCTGACTTCAAATCAAAATTTGCTATCTACCATCAACGATATTCAACTAACACTTTTCCTACTTGGTCTTTAGCGCAACCATTCAGAGTACTAGCCCATAACGGAGAAATTAATACGCTCAAAGGTAATATCAATTGGATGAGTGCCCATGAACCAAGAATCACTCACTCCTTTTTTAATGAGAGAATCAATGATCTTAAACCTATCTTAGACTCTGATGCTTCTGACTCAGCTTCTTTAGATGCTGCGTTTGAACTTTTGGTCCAAACTGATCGTGACCTCCCTATGGCTAAATCAATGATTATCCCAGAAGCATGGTCTAATCGTCCTGATATGTCTGAAGAATTAAAAAATATGTACGCTTATTGTAATGCAGTAATTGAACCATGGGACGGTCCCGCTGCAGTTTGTGGTAATTTTGGTGACTGGATAATTTCTGGAATGGATAGAAATGGCCTTAGACCCCTTAGATATATTCTAACTAATGATGGTTTGTTGATCTCAGGTTCTGAAGTAGGAATGATAAATGTCGAAGAAAAAGATATTTTGAAAAAAGGTCGCGTTGGTCCTGGAGAATTAATAGCGATCAATTATAAAGAGAAAAAATTTTATGAGAGCTTGGAGCTTAAAAATATTCTCAGTAATCGACAAGACTTCTCAGAATGGAATAAAAAAACAATACAACTGGATGCAATTCTAGCATCTGAACAAATTGATCAACCAAAACTAGAAGAAAACTCCTTTTTGTATCAGCAGGCAAAATCTTTCAATCTATCCTTAGAAATATTGGATTTAATTTTAGATCCAATGGTAAAAACAGGCCAGGAAGCTACTGGTTCAATGGGAGATGACGCGCCTTTGAGTGTACTTACTGAAAGATACCGAGGATTGCATAGTTTTTTCAAACAAAATTTTAGTCAAGTCACTAACCCGCCGATCGACAGTCTAAGGGAGCAGGTAGTAATGAGTTTAAAAACTCGTTTAGGAAATTTAGGTAATATTGTTGAGGAAGACTCAGAGCAATGCAATTTGGTACTTCTTGAAAGCCCCGTTCTTCTTAACCATGAACTCTCAACTCTTAAAGATCATCTAAGCCATTATACTACAGAAATAGACTGTACTTATGATATCAATTCTAAAACTGATTTTTTAAATGAAATTCAACGTGTTTGTGCTGAAGCTGAGCAGGCAGTAAGGTCTGGTTCCCAACATTTAATCATCACAGATAAAAATATATCTAAAGACAGAATAGCTTTACCAATGATATTAGCGACTAGTGCTGTTCACAGTTATTTAGTTAAAAATAATCTTAGAACATTTACATCATTGAATGTTTCTTCTCTTGAATGTTTTGATGTCCATTACTTTGCTGTTTTAATTGGAGTTGGGGCAACAACTGTAAACGCATCTTTAATTGAAAACGTAGTTAGTGATAGACTAAATAAAAACATCTATCAGAATATCTCTTATTCTACTCTTTTAAAAAATTATAAAAAAGCAATTGAAAAGGGTCTTCGAAAAATTATTAGTAAAATGGGAATTTCAATTATTAGCTCTTATCGAGGAGGTAAAAACTTTGAAATTATTGGCTTAAGTAGAAGTATGGTCGAGAGCTTTTTCCCTGGAATGTCATCTAGAATATCTGGTATTGGACTTGACGGGTTAGAAAAGAGAGTTCGTCGCCAACACCAATTAGCCTTTCAATCTGATAATGTTGTTTTAGACATTGGTGGTGAATTTAGATTTAGAGCAAATAATGAATTACACGCTTATGAGGGAGTTTCCATACATATGTTACAAGAAGCTGTAACAAGGGACTCTTATAACTTGTATAAGAATTATGCTCAAAGAATTTATAACATGAAACCTATACATATTAGAGATCTTCTTCAATTCAATGTATCGCAAAAACCTCTTAAGTTAGATCACGTTCAGAGCATTTCAGAAATTAGAAAAAGTTTTGTATCTCCTGGCATCTCTCTTGGTGCCTTGAGTCCAGAAGCTCATGAAACACTCGCCATCGCTATGAATAGAATTGGTTCTAAATCAGATAGTGGCGAAGGAGGAGAAGACTCAGCTAGATACTCAAAATTAGAAAATGGAGATAACCCAAGTTCATCTATCAAACAAGTAGCTAGCGGAAGGTTTGGAGTTACAGCTGAATATCTAAATAATTGTAGTGAAATTGAGATTAAAATTGCGCAAGGGGCAAAACCAGGAGAGGGTGGTCAACTACCAGGTTTTAAAGTAACGGATCTTATTGCTCGCCTGAGACATAGCACAAAGGGCGTTACACTTATCAGTCCTCCTCCGCACCATGACATTTACTCAATTGAGGATTTAGCCCAGCTTATTTACGACTTAAAGCAAATTAACCCCAATGCTAAAGTGTGTGTCAAGCTAGTTGCCCAGTCAGGCATAGGCACTGTGGCAGCAGGCGTAGCAAAAGCTAAAGCAGATGTAATTTTAGTTTCAGGCCACTCTGGTGGAACTGGAGCAAGTCCACAATCAAGCATTAAGTATGCAGGGCTACCATGGGAGTTGGGCATTAGTGAAGTTCATCAAATTCTCTCATTAAATGGATTACGAGACAAAGTAATTTTAAGAACTGATGGTGGAATTAAAACTGGTAGAGACATAGTAAAAGCAGCTATTTTAGGTGCCGAAGAGTATGGTATCGGAACCGCCTCTTTGGTTGCTATGGGCTGTATTATGGTTCGACAATGTCATTCTAATACTTGCCCCGTAGGTGTTTGTACACAAGATGAAAAACTAAGAG
>JBJKYU010000066.1:0-23063 GCA_045560885.1 Alphaproteobacteria bacterium | reverse complement strand
GAGAGTATTATGTCAATAATACTGGAAATCAAATTAATGAATTTTTATCTTCAATTCTTTTTCACATCTCTTCAAAAAATAATTTAAATTTACCTTATCAACAGTTTTATAAAGGTGATTACATCCAAGAATTAGCAGAAAAATGTTTTGAGAATTTTAAAAATATATTTGAGTCACCCAAGCTATCTAAAGATGAAGAATTGCAAATTGTT
Organism: Alphaproteobacteria bacterium; assembly: GCA_045560885.1. Taxonomy (GTDB): domain Bacteria; phylum Pseudomonadota; class Alphaproteobacteria; order HIMB59; family HIMB59; genus HIMB59. Next base: position 22,851 of record JBJKYU010000066.1, on the reverse strand, counting down.
AACTTCGCTATTGAAAATTTAGTTAACCAATCTTTAAAAACATTAAAAGACTCTGGTATCAATTTTGATCATATTGCTTATGAAACTTCAATTGTTGAAAAAAAACTTCTTCCAGAGATCATTAAAGAATTAGAAAAAAAGGGACTCGTTTATCATGGACAACTCCATGATCCTAAAGATTTCCAAGGTACAAAAAAAGATAATGAGATAACTATTTTTAAATCAACTAACTTTGGCGATGATGAAGACCGAGCCATAACCAAAAATGACGGCACACCCACTTATTTTGCTAATGATATAGCTTATCATGTTGATAAATATCAAAGACAATATTCAAAATTAATTAATATTTGGGGCGCAGACCATTTAGGTTATCTAAAAAGACTATCTTCTGCTTTAGTTTCTTTATACCCAGAAATTAATTTTTCCGTTGTTTTTTGCCAAATCGTTAACTTAAAAAGAGATAATGCAATTCAAAAGATGTCCAAAAGAGAAGGTACTATCTTTGAGTTAGATGAATTGGTCAAAGAAATTGGTATAGAAAACTATCGTTATTTTATGTGCTATCGAAAAAATGACACTCACATGGATCTAGACATTGATTTGATTAAAAAAGAGAACAAAGAAAACCCCATCTATTACATTCAATATTCATTTGCTCGATCACAATCTGTACTAGAAAGAACGAATAAGGTGATTTCTAGTAATATGGAACTTTCATTTGAATTAAAAAATTTAATAAAAAAGATACATGAGTGGGACTTAGTGGCGCTTAACTCTTATAAAAGAAATGAAGTACATCTAATCGCTCATTACCTAGAGTCAGTTGCTTCAATATTTCATTCATTATGGTCATCTGCTAAATCAAATCCAAATTCAAGATTTTTAGATGATGATAATAATCTTACTGAAAATGCCCAATTATTATTAAAAAAATATCAATCAGTAATATCTGAAGGTTTAGGTATATTAGGGATTAAGCCTAAATTAAAAATGTGAGTAAAAGATTAATTTTTATTTTAATAGTAATTTTTTTGATTTTTATTTTATCTTATACTTTGTTTGATAATTACTTGAAGTACATATTTTTTGACCATTTTCTTACTATAGAACCGGATAGTTTCGATTTTATAAAATGAGCTTCCCCCTTATTATTTCGATTAAGTCTTCTCAAATTTCAAAATTTGAGAGAGAAAATATTAAAAAATATAAACCTTTTGGTGTTATTCTTTTTAAAAGAAATATCTTAAATTTAAATCAGACTAAAAAACTTATTAAATCTATCAAAAGTCTTCATCCAAAAATTCATATTTTAATAGATCAAGAGGGCGGAATAGTAAATCGTTTTCCAAAATTAAATGAATTTAATTTTTTTGATAATTTTGACTATTATCAGACTTATTTGAAATATCCTTCATTAGCTAAACAGTTAGTATATTTAAAGTCTTTTATTACAAGTTATCATTTATCTGAAATGGGATTTGATATTAATACTATTCCCGTTTTGGATATCCCAAATTCAAAAACTATTTCTATGATTAAAAAGAGAACATTTGGGAGTGACCTAGATATCAGTATTAAACTGAATGAAATTTTAGTAAATACTTCTATTTCTATGGGTATTACTCCAGTTATGAAGCATATACCAGGTCATGGACTAACTTCAAAAGACTCACATTTATCACTCCCTAAAGTGAACTCTTCACTTAAAATATTACAAAATCAATTAAAGCTATTTCAACATTTCAATCATCTCCCATATGCGATGACAGCACATATCAAATACGAAAAATGGGATAAAGAAAATATGGCGACTTATTCAAAGAGCATTATCCAAAAGATTATTCGTCAACAAATTAATTTTCGGGGTCTAATCATGAGTGATGATATGACCATGAAGGCAAATCAATACGATATTAAAGAAAGCATAATTAAGTGTAACCAATCTGGTGTGGATATATTCCTTGATTGTAGTTCTGATTGGGGAAGATATCTTGAAGTAATTCAGTCTTTTAAAACCACCAGTCGATATAAAAATTCATTGAAAATTAAGAAAGCTAAAGGGAAAGTTGATCTCAAATCTATTAATATTATTCAATATCATGATTTGTATAATGAATTAATTAAACTCTATGGAATCTAATCTCAATATTGAAATAAAGGATTATAATGGTCCTCTTGATGTACTTTTGGAGCTAGTTCATAAAAATAAATATGATTTAAAAAATCTTCCTATCTTAGAATTATGCAATCAATACATCGCTTTTATCGAAGATCTTAAAAAAGTTAGTATTGAAATAGCCTCAGAATATTTATTGATGGCATCTATAATGGTTTTTTTAAAATCTAAATTTCTAGTTAATAAAGATAAAGAAGAAGATGTAAAAAAAGTAACAAAGTTTTTAACTAATAGATTAACAATTTTAGAATTGGTTCACAAAAATAGTAAATTGCTTTTTGAATTACCACAATACAAACAGCAATTTTTCTCTAGTACATATAAGCATAAACTCAAAGTAGAAAAAAATTTTATTATTAAAGATAAATTAATTGATCTATTAAAAGCATATGCTGACATACACAGAAGAAATCAACAATACACTCTCAAGTTTTCCTCTTCTAAATTATTTACTATCAAAGATGGCCAAAATGCTATCAGTAATAAAATAGCATCTAATTCTGATTGGTTTTCACTAAAAAGTCTACTTCCTGATAATTTACAATCAGAGATTATGAATAAATCCTTTTATTCGAGTACGTTTAATGCAAGTTTGCACATGGCGAAAAAAGATAAAGAGGAAGTCAAACAGATTGATATTAGGCAATCAAAACCTTTTTCTGATATATATTTAAAAAAACATGAGTGAAACTTCTCAAAAAATTGAAGCCTTAATATTTGCCTCTAGCAAACCTGTCTCAGAAAATGAAATTAAGAAAAGATTAGATATTCATGAAGATATCTCTGAAGTAATGTCTAATTTAGAGTCTGCTTATCAACACCGAGGTATTAATTTGAAAAAAATATCTAGAGGATGGATTTTCTTAACTAATACTGAAGTTAGTGAAATTTTTCATGAAAAAAGAGAAGTTCAAAAGAGACTTTCTAAACAAGCAATAGAGACACTTGCCATTGTTGTATATCATCAACCTATTACCAAAGCGGAAATAGAAAGTATTCGCGGTGTTGTGATAGGTCAGGGTATTTTCGACCAACTTATGGAATTAGGTTGGATAGCACCGGGTGGTAGAAAAGAAGTTCCTGGTCGACCCATTTTGTGGGAAACTACTGATGACTTTTTATTACATTTTGGGTTGGGTACTTTAGATAACCTTCCGGGTATAGAAGAAATGAAAAGCTCAGGATTACTGAATGATAATTTTGCTTCTATGAACATCCAAGAAATTAATGAAGATTTAAATAAGGATGAAGCTTTTGTTGACGAAGAGGAAAATTTAGAAGAAAATTTAGATGAATACTCTCAAAGTCAATTAAACCAAAGCAATGATACTTGATGTTAAAAACCTACATCACTCTTATGGTGAAGTAGAGGCTCTAAATAATTTAAACTTTTCAATTAAAGATAGTTCTATTGTGTCTGTCTTAGGACCATCTGGGTGCGGTAAGACTACTTTGATAAGAGTCATAGCAGGTCTAGAGTCAGTTCAAAAAGGAGAGATTTTTTTAGAGGATAATATTGTTGCGAATAATTCCTTAAATACACCTCCAGAAAAAAGACCTATTTCTTATGTCTTTCAGGATTTTGCATTATTTCCTCATATGACTGTTTTAGAAAATATAAGTTTTGCTGCTGGTTCAAGAAAAAATAAAAAACAATTAATTGAACAAGTTATTCAATTGGCAAAAGTAGAAAATTTTTTACAAAAATACCCCCATGCTTTAAGCGGTGGTGAACAACAACGAGTTGCTCTAGCTAGATCAATAGCAGTTCAACCTAAATTATTACTTTTGGATGAACCCTTCTCAGATTTGGATATTAATTTAAAAAGGGAAATTATTGATGACACACTTCATTTGATTAATAGCCTTGAGTCTTCTGCACTAGTGGTTACCCATAATGCTGAAGAGGCTATGTTTTTGAGTGATATGATCATTGTTATGGATAAAGGAAAAATAGTCCAAATAGGCACCCCTCATGAAATTTATTTTCATCCTGTTAATTTATATGTCGCCTCTCTTTTTGGAGAGACAAATATATTCCAAACTACCGTAAAAAATAAAAAATGTGATACCCCTTTAGGATCAATCGAAGTTAACAATTTTCAAGACAATCAAAGTGTAAACGTTGTTATTAGGCCAGAGGCTATAAAATTAAGTCAGGAAAAATCTCCGCTTCTAAATCCTAATACTGGCGTAGTAGTAGACTCAAAATTCTTGGGCAATAGCGCAATCATACATATGACCGTTAACGATCAGTTAAATAAAAAACATCATATTCACAGTAAAGTAATTGGTAATTTTTTACCCCCAGCCGCAAGTTCTGTATCAATAACTTTAGATCAAAGTCATATTTTTGTTTTTCCTAGATAATTATTAAATATTAGAGTAATATTTTTACATGGGCGCATTTAGTATTTGGCATTGGATAATTGTTTTAATTATCGTTCTTCTTTTATTCGGAAAAGGTAAAATTCCCACTTTAATGGCAGATATGGCTAAAGGTATTAAGTCATTTAAAAAGAATATGTCTGAGGACGACGCCTCAGATAAATCAAACACAGATAACTCAAATAAGGACCAGTAATGTTTTCCTTAGGTTGGATGGAGATATCCATCATCCTAATTATCACTATTGTAGTAGTAGGACCGAAAGAAATACCTACAGTTATTAAATTTATTAAATCTCTTACTCAAAGCTTACGAAAAGTTTCAAGAGAATTTTCATCTACTGTTGATGAAATTACTCATATTCAAGAAATTAAAGATATCAAAAAAGAAATTATAGACACGAAAGAAGCAGTCCTGAAAGAGGGAAAAGAGCTAGATGAGTTTATTGAAAAAAATAATGAAGAAATCATGAAGGAAAAAAATGACAGTTGATACTGAAGATACTTCAATGAATTTTCTAGACCATTTAAAGGAGTTAAGACAAAAATTAATATACTCAATCATATTTTTTTTAATCGCATTTGTTGTAAGTTTTTATTTCTCTCAATCAATATTTGAATTTCTAGCTAGACCATTGACATCTATTTTGGGAGAGGGGAATGGTCTAATTTATACCGCTCTTCAAGAAGCATTTTTAACAAATGTCAAAGTTGCTTTTTTTACAGCCGCCTTTGTTTCTTTTCCTTTTCTATCATTTCAAATTTGGTCATTTGTTTCTCCTGGATTGCTTAAAAAAGAAAAGCAAGTTTCTTTACCTACTTTAATTGCAATTCCTTTTCTATTTCTTTTAGGTGCTGCTGTTGTTTATTATGTAATTTCACCTATTGCTTGGCAATTTTTTCTGAGTTTCCAAAGTTCTCAAGCAGATAGTATTAATATTACTCTTCAGGCCAAAATGAATGAATATTTATCTTTAATGATGACTTTCATTTTTGCTTTTGGTTTAGCATTTCAATTACCTGTTATTTTATTATTGCTTGTTAGGGTAGGAATATTAACCATTGATCAATTAGTTGCATTTAGAAAATATGCTATCGTTCTAGCTTTTGTGTTTGCAGCCATTATTACACCGCCAGATCCTTTTTCACAAATTTCTCTGGCATTGCCTGTTATAATTTTATATGAAATATCTATTCTTATTTCTAAATTCTTAGCAAAAAGAAAGAAGAATGAGCAAACTGAAGACGATATAGACTAATGCATGATATAAATTTTATAAGAGAGAACCCGTCAAAATTTGATGAGGGTTTGAAAAAAAGATTTTTAGAACCTCAATCTCAAATCATATTAGATTTAGACGTTAAAAAGAGGGAATTATTAACTAAATCTCAAGATCTTCGATCTGAAAGAAAAAATCTTTCTTCTGAATTTTCTAAACTAAATGATGAAGAAAAATCATCTTTACAAAAAAAAGTTCAAAATATTAAAAATGAAATTGAAGAATTTGAAAATGAAATTTCAGATATTGACTCAAAATTAAAAGATTTATTATCTTCTTTACCAAATTTACCTCATCCAGATGTTCCAGTAGGGGAAGATGAAAACAGTAATACAATTATAAAAAAAGTTGGTGAAATCCCTAAGTATGATTTTAAACCCAAACCTCATTTTGAACTTGGCGAGGATTTAGAAATGCTTGACTTTGATCAAGCGGGTAAAGTTTCTGGTACTCGTTTTGTTTATGTAAAAAATCATCTAGCGCGTTTAGAAAGAGCTATCGCTAATTTTATGTTGGATAAGCATACTGGTGAATTCGGATACACTGAAATTATTCCTCCTAATTTGGTAAGAGATGCAGCAGCTTATGGAACTGGTCAATTACCAAAATTTTCTGAAGATTTGTTTAAAACAAACACGGATCATTGGTTAATTCCTACTGCAGAAGTCCCTCTGACTAATTTAGTATTAGATACTATTCTTTCAGAAAAAACTTTACCTCAAAGACTTACCGCATGGACACCTTGTTATCGATCAGAAGCAGGTGCAGCGGGTAGAGACACAAGAGGTATGATCAGACAGCATCAATTTTCAAAAGTAGAATTAGTAAGCATCACCTCTGAGGAAGATTCTGAGGATGAATTAGAAAGAATGTTAAATTGCGCAACATCAATTTTGGATGATTTAAAAATATCTTATCAAGTAATGTTGCTGTCATCTGGAGATATGGGCTTTTCAGCAGAAAAGACATACGATATTGAAGTTTGGTTACCGGGAGAGGCTAAGTATAGAGAAATTTCATCTTGCAGTAACTGTAGATCATTCCAAGCCAGAAGAATGAATGCGAGATATAAGTCTGAAGACCAAAATAAATTTGTTCATACATTAAATGGCTCAGGTCTTGCTGTAGGAAGGACTTTAATTGCTGTTTTGGAAAATTATCAAAATGAAGATGGTTCAATCACTGTGCCAGAAGTTTTATTGCCCTACATGGGAAATATTAAAGTAATTAAGCAATCTTAATTTTATTTTTAGCACAATAGTCTTTAAAAAATTGATAAGCAGAACGCCCTGTACGATTACCTCTGGCAAATATCCATTTTAAAGCCAAGTCTTTAATATTATTGTTAAAATCTAATTGATAGTGATCAAAGTAATTTTTAACTATCATTAAAAAATCGTCTTTGCTTAAATTATGAAAACTTATCCATAAACCAAATCGATCTGATAATGAAACTTTTTCCTCTATACCTTCATCTTGAGATATAGCTGAAGATCTTTCATTATCAATCATATCTCTTTTCATCAAATGACGTCGATTACTTGTGACATAAACTAGAAAATTATATTTTGAGTTGGAGAATGATCCCTCTAAAAAGGATTTAAATTGAATGTATCTTCTGTCATTTTGCTCAAAAGAGAGATCATCTATGAATAAAATTATATTTTTTTTAAATTCAAAATTTATAAAAATATTTGATAAATCAGAAATATCATCAGAATTAACCTCTATTGTAACAAAATTGTCATATTCATAAGCAAATTTTTGAACAATTCCTCTTATTAAGCTGCTCTTTCCGCTTCCTCGAACTCCCCAGAGAAGAGCGTTGTTGTAAGAAAAACCATCGAGGAAATTTTTAGTATTTTCATTAATTAAATTTTTTTGCTTATCAAGCCCATGAAGTAAATCTAAGTCTATTACCTTGTTAAAAGTTACTTCTTCTAAGTTATTTTTCAAACTATTCCAGTAGAGTAATGTTTTATTTTCCAATTTTTTATTGACTTAGTTATTGATTGTGAGATTTTAGTCCTAATTTTACATATTTAAAGGATTTATATTATGGAACAACTTGCAGGAATTTTACCCTTACTTCTTATATTTGTAGTTTTTTATTTTTTACTTATCAGACCTCAACAAAAAAAATTAAAAGATCATAAGAATATGATTGCTAATTTAAAGAAGGGTGATCGAGTAGTTACCCAAGGTGGGATTATTGGAAATATTCACTATGTCAATGATGACGGAACCCTGTCTGTAGAAATAGCAGATAATGTTAATGTTAAAGTAGCTAAGGGCATGGTTGCGGATATAGCTGCTAAATAATCTATTTTTTTAATAATAACTAATTAAATGTCTTTTTTTAAGCAATGGAGATTTTGGCTTTCTTTATTGTTATTAGGTTTTTGTTTTTATTTTATCCAACCAAATTTTAATTCTAAAAATTCTGATTTTAAAATCAACTTTGGTTTAGATATTCAAGGAGGCTACTCTTATTTACTAGAGCTTAATGAAAGTGAGTTTAAACAAAATTTATTGGTTAAAACTACTCAGGTTTTAGAAAATTCTTATAATCTTCAGTCTGAGATTATAAAAGATCAAATTTTTATTCCCGCAGGTCAAAATATTGATAATTTGAATAATTTAACTATTCAATCCCTTGGTTTAGAAGTTATTGATCGTTCGAATGAAGGTATTTCTCTTGGAATAATTGAGCAAAATTTTAATCAATCTTTATCCGAAATGACTCTTAATGCTGTTGAGATTGTGAGGTCAAGAGTAGATTTTCTTGGAAACAAAGAATTATCTATACAGAAGGTTGGTTTGAATAAGATATTATTAGAAATTCCAGGTGATTTAGATAATAACGTAAAAGATGTAATTTCTAAAACAGCAAAACTTACTTTACATATTGAAAAAAGAACACTAGTTAACTCAAAAGTATTTCTTAACGAGGAAACAGGAGAAGAAGTTAGAGTTCAAGAAATTCCAAATCTCACAGGTGATTATATTCAAGATGCTTCTCTTCAGTATAATCAGAATGAACCTGTGGTTGCTTTTTCTTTTAACAAAGAAGGTTCAGATCTTTTTGCTAAAATGACATCAGAAAATGTTGGTTCTAGATTTGCTATTGTTTTAGATGGCGCTCTTATTACGGCACCTGTAATTAGAGAGGCTATAACAGGAGGTAGTGGTCAAATTTCAGGAAGTTTCACTAACGAGTCTGCTAATAACCTCGCTATAATCTTAAAATCTGGTTCTCTTCCTACAGAAATAAAAATTATTCAAGAAAAACAAGTAGGTCCTACTTTAGGTAGAGAGGGTGTACAAAAAGGAATATATGCATCCTTGATAGCGTTAATTGCTATCACCTTATTTATGATCGCCTATTACAAAGTGTCAGGATTATTTACGACTCTGACTATAATCAGTTGTCTTGGCTTACTTTTTGCCTTGATGACTTTGTTGAATACTACTTTAACACTACCTGGAGTAATAGGAATAGTATTAACAATTGGAATGTGCGTGGATGCAAATGTTTTAGTTTTTGAGCGAATAAGAGAAAATTTTAAAGAAAAAATTGAAAACCCTAAAAATGAGGGCTTTAACTCAGCCTATGTGACAATACTAGACTCCAATTTGACTACTTTATTTGCAGCGATTTTTCTTTTTGCTTTTGGTTTTGGACCTATTCGAGGTTTTTCTATTTCATTAATTATAGGTATTATTTCATCTCTAATAGTTACTTATATAGTCTTAAAATTTTTTATAAGTATCACTTCTGAGAAATATTTAGGATTGAATAAATGATTAATTTTCACTCATATAAAAATAAATCTTATCTAGCCTCATCAGCATTAATTATTCTGACAGTTATGATTATTTTCTTTAAAGGATTAAATTTAGGTATTGATTTTAAAGGGGGGTTGAATTTTGAAGTAAGAACTAACCTATCTAATGAGCAAATTTTAAATGTTTTTCAGGTAATTAATAGTGATCGTGAAATTATTGTAAAAAAGGAAATTGGTAGTGATGTCCATACTATTAGAATTGAAACCGGAGATGATAATGCATCTTTTATAGAAGAGATTAACCAATTAATTTTAGATCATCCTGAGATGGAAGTTTTGATCTCAGAGTATATCGAACCTACTTTTAGTGATGAATTAATAAAAAATTCATTATATGCCATGGCTTCATCATTATTTGTTATTGCTTTTTATATTTGGATTAGGTTTGATTGGCAATTTGCTGCATCAGGTATTTTTGCACTATTGCATGATGTGTTTATTGCAATCGGTTTTATGTCTTTATTCAATATTGAGTTCAATTTAACTATGATCGCCGCACTTCTACTAATAGCGGGTTATAGTATCAATGATACCATTGTTCTTTTTGATCGATTAAGAACAATTACCTCTGATGAAAATAACAAAGATTCATTTTCTGATAATGTAAATAATTCTATTAAATTAAACCTTAGAAGAACCATTTTAACTAGCTTTACAACTATTCTAGCTCTTATTTGTTTAGTAATATTGGCCCCAGTGAATTTAACTGAAATGCCGATTGTTTTTATTTTTGGTGTTTTAATTGGGACCTATTCATCTTTATTTTTAGCTTTAAGTATAGTGGGTGATTTAAATTATGAAGCTGTGCTTAAAGCAAGAGACTCTTGATACTTTTTTAGGAATATACCCGTTTGGTTATTATTTACTTTAATTAAGTCCTTAGTCATACCTTCAAAAAGAATACTCCCACCTTTATCTCCACCTTCAGGTCCAAGATCAATTACCCAGTCACTTGTATTGATTACATCTAAATTATGTTCAATTACTATGACCGTATTTCCGTATGAGACAAGTTTATGCAAAATTTCTAGAAGTTTTTTAATGTCATCAAAATGTAAACCTGTAGTAGGTTCATCTAAAATATATAAGGTTTTTCCAGTTTGTCTTTTTGATAGTTCTTTTGACAGTTTAATTCTTTGAGCTTCTCCTCCAGAAAGGGTAGTAGCAGCTTGACCAATTGAAATATACCCAAGACCTACATTTTGTAGTGTTTTTAATTTAGAGAAGACCTGAGGATTTGATTCAAAAAACTCGCATGCATCATCTACAGTCATAGCTAAAATATCACTTATATTTTTAGATTTGAATTGTACCCCTAAGGTTTCTTTATTGTATCTTTTGCCATTACAAACTTCACATTTAACATAAACAGGAGCTAAGAAATGCATTTCTATTTTTTTAAGACCATCTCCTTCACAGCTTTCACAACGACCCCCTTTAACATTAAAAGAAAACCTACCAGGTTTAAAACCTTTCACCTTCGCCTCAGGTAGATTTGCAAACCATTCTCTAATTGGAGTAAATAAGCCAACGTAAGTAGCCGGATTAGAACGAGGAGTTCTTCCGATTGGTGATTGGTCGATATTTATAACTTTATCAATATTTTCAATTCCACTGATATTTTCATAAGGAAGTGTTTTTATTATTTTTTCATAAATTCTGTTATTTGCAGCTCCGTATAAAGTCTCATTAATTAGAGTAGACTTCCCGCTTCCAGAAACTCCAGTTATGCTTATGAATTTTCCAAGTGGAAATTTAACACTTACATTTTTTAAATTATTACCTCTTGCATTAGAAATTTGAATAAATCCTTTATTTTCATTTTTATTTTTATTTTGAGGAAATCGACTAATAATCCCATTAATATAACCGCTTGTAAGGCTATCTTTGTTATGAAGTATTTTTTGGAAAGATCCTTCAGAAACTATTGATCCTCCTTTAATACCAGCATTTTTTCCTATATCGACAACATAATCAGCTTCTCTAATAATATCCTCATCATGTTCTACAACTAAGATTGTATTACCAAGATCTCTTAAGTTTTTAAGAGTATTAATAAGCTTTTGATTGTCCCTTTGATGTAGGCCTATAGAAGGCTCATCTAAGACATAAGTAACACCGGTCAAGCCAGAACCTATTTGACTTGCTAATCTTATCCGTTGTGACTCACCACCAGATAATGTTGAACTTTTTCTTGATAAACTAAGATAGTTTAAACCCACCTCGTTTAAAAAGTTTAGTCTTGAAAAAATTTCTTTTTTAAGAGGTGCGGCTATTAACTTTTTTTGATCAGACAACGATTTTTCAAAATTATTAATCCAATCAAGAGAATTGCTAATGCTTAAATGAGTAAATTCACTAATATTAATATTATCAATTTTAATACATAAAGCCTTTTCATTTAATCTATTACCTTGACAAGTTTGGCATGTTTTAGAATTTCTAAATTTTTCAAGCTCCCATTGTCTCCACCAACTCGATGTACCATCATAAATATCATCCATAATATTGATAAGGCCATCGAAACTTTTTCCTCCATATAAAACTTCATTTTGAAAAATTTTTGGAAGTTTTGACCAGATGACATCTTTATAATTATTTTTATCAAAAAGTTTTTTTAATTTTGGATGAATTTTACTTTGGGCCTTTTCTGACCAATAATTAATTGCACCGTCATTAAAACTTAAATTTTTATCTGGAATTAGGAGGTCTTCATCAAACGCATCTACTTCTCCTAAACCATCACAATCACTGCAAGCTCCATAAGGATTATTAAAACTAAAAAGTCTAGGTTCTATTTCATCAATGCTAAATCCACTGACTGGACACATAAACTTATTTGATAAACTTATTAATTTTTCATTTTCAAGATCATAAACTTCAACATTTCCATTGCTTTCATTAAGGCAAATTTCAACGCTATTTGCTAATCGATCCCGATTTTCTTCGCTAGGTATAACTCTATCTATGATAACGCTTATTGAATGCTTAAAATTTTTACTTAATTCAGGTATCTCATTTTTTTGATAAATTTTTTCATTTACATAAAAACGTTCATACCCTTTCTTAAAATATTCATCGAATAATTTTTTATATTCACCTTTTCTACCCTTAATAAGAGGAGTCATAATCATAATTTTTTTTTTATTAAATTTAGAGATCACTTCATCAATTATTTCTGAACTAGTTAATCCTACTATTGGTTTTCCAGTTGTAGGAGAATAGGGTGTACCCACTCTGGCAAATAACACCCTTAAATAATCATAAATCTCAGTAACTGTTCCCACAGTAGATCTTGGGTTTTTACTTGTAGTTTTTTGGTCAATGGAAATCGCAGGAGATAATCCTTCTATTTTATCAACTTTGGGTTTGTCCATCATGTCTAAAAATTGTCTTGCATAAGCACTGAGTGATTCGATGTATTTTCTTTGACCTTCTGCATAAATTGTATCGAAAGCTAATGTCGATTTTCCCGATCCACTCACTCCGGTGATAACAACAAGTTTATTTTTTGGTAAACTGAGGTTTAAATTTTTTAAATTATGCTCATGGGCATTGTGAACAATGATGTGAGTTAAAGGTGAGGGGTTTTCCATAAATTAGGTATCAATAAAAGCTGAATTAATATATATTACTAATATCTTTTAATTAAAATAATCATGGCTGGATCAGTAAATAAAGTAATTCTTCTTGGTAACTTAGGCAAAGACCCTGACATTCGAGCAACCTCTGCTGGTTCTCGTTTGGCTAGCTTTTCAATAGCTACTTCAACTAAATATAGAAACAAAGAAACCCAACAACTTGAAGATAAGACTGAATGGCATCGTGTAGTTGTCTTTAATGATAAATTAGCCGATATATGTGAAAAATATCTTCGAAAAGGCTCAAAAGTATATGTTGAAGGACAATTACAAACACGTAAGTGGACTGATAACAATGGTGTTGATAAATATACAACTGAAGTAGTTATTCCAAACTATTCTGGTGTTCTTACTATGTTAGACTCAAGATCACAGTCTACAATATCTGATGATAACTCTAGTCAAATTGACTCTGCTGCAGATGAAGCTCTTGGTGGACCTGATAACTCAACCGCTGAACAGCTTGATGATGATATTCCTTTTTAAGTAATTTAAACATTGGCCAAAAAGAAAAAAACTAAATCAAAACAATTAGACGTATTAGACGATAAAGTTTATCCAAATATAGACATCACAGATGAATTAGAAAAAAGTTATTTAGACTATGCTATGAGCGTTATTGTATCGAGAGCGCTCCCTGATATTAGAGATGGTTTGAAACCGGTTCATAGAAGAATTTTGTATTCAATGTATGAGTCCTCATATCATCATAACAAACCATATAAAAAATCTGCAAGAATAGTAGGAGACGTAATGGGTAAATATCACCCTCATGGTGATTCAGCTATCTATGAGTCGATGGTTCGTATGGCTCAAGATTTCACTATGAGATTACCTTTGATTGATGGTCAAGGTAACTATGGTTCTATGGATGGAGATCCTGCTGCTGCTATGCGTTATACAGAAGCCCGTCTTGATAAAGTATCTTCTTTTATGCTTGAAGAATTAGAATATGACACCGTTCAACTGAGACCTAACTATGATGAAACATTAACTGAGCCTAAAGTTTTACCTTCTCGATTTCCTAATATTTTTGTCAATGGCGCAAGTGGTATTGCTGTTGGTATGGCTACAAATATCCCACCTCATAATTTAGGAGAAATAATTGATGCAACCTTAATTCTCGTCGACGAACCTGATAGCACTTCAAAGCAATTACATAAAGTTGTCAAAGGCCCTGATTTTCCGACTGGTGGAATTATTTCAGGAACGGCAGGACTCAACTCAATGTATGAAACGGGTAGGGGAAGTGTAACCGTTCTATCTAAACTGCATGAAGAAAAGATTAAAACCAGAAATGCCATTGTTATTACTGAAATTCCATACCTTCAAAATAAATCTAAGCTTTTAGAGAGAATTGCTGATGTGGTTAACAATAAAACCATCGAAGGAATAAATGATATTAGAGATGAGTCTAACAAAGAAGGTGTTCGAATTGTCATTGAACTTAAGTCTTCAGCTGTACCTGAAATTATCAAAAATCAATTATTTCAATACACACCTTTAAAAACTTCTTTTAGCAGTAATATGCTTGCCTTAAAAGAAACAAAACCCTTAACTCTCAATTTAAGAGATGGGCTATCACATTTTATAGATTTTAGAAAAGACGTAATTACTAAAAGAACTGTCTATAAATTGAACAAAGCTAGAGAAAAAGCCAATATTCTTATTGGTCTTTCCATAGCTGTAAATAATATCGATGCTGTAATTGATTTAATTAAAAAATCAAAAAATCCCGCAGAAGCGAAGCAAAAATTATTATCAACAAAATGGGCCGCAAAATCAAATATTACTCAGTACATAAAATTAATTAATCCTTCTTTTAAATCTTCCTCTTCTAAAATTTCATTAGATGAAGAACAAGCAAAAGCTATTCTTGAATTAAGATTGCAAAAGTTAACTGCTCTTGAGAGAGATGATTTATTCAATAATTTAAAAACATTAGTAGACGATATTGATGGTTATTTAAAAATTCTAAATTCCGAAAAGCAACTTTTAAAAGTTTTAAAAGATGAACTAATTGAAATTAAAGATAATTTCGCAACACCTAGAAAGACTGAAATTCAAAAACATGACATAGAAGAAGTTGATACAGAAGATTTAATTTTAGAAGAAGATGTTGTGGTTACAGTTTCTCATCAAGGGTATATCAAACGAGTTCTCAAATCTTCCTATAAGGTTCAAAAAAGAGGAGGTAAGGGGAAGAATGCTATGACTACTCGTGATGAAGATTTCTTAGAACAAGTTTTTGCAGCTACTACCAGAGATACAATTTTATTTTTCACTTCAGTCGGTAAGGTTTATTCAATGAAAGCTTATGAACTTCCTGCAGGCACACCCACTTCTAGAGGTAAGGCAATTATAAATTTAATCCCCATATCAAAAAATGAGAAAATTTCCTCTATTCTTACTTTACCAAAAGATATTGGTGATTTTGAGAATTACAATTTAGTTTTTGCCACAAGTTTAGGTAATATTAGAAAAAATAAATTAAAAGATGTGGCGATGAGTGGTACTCGAAAGTTAGCTCGCACTGGAAAAACAGCTATTAAACTTAAAACGGGTGATCGTTTAATCGGTGTTATTTCTGTTATCGAAAATGATGATGTCCAATTAGCTACGACTAATGGTAAATCTATACGCTTTGCCACAAAAGATTTAAGAGAATTTTCTGGTTTAGGTTCTGCAGGTGTTAGAGGAATTAAATTAGCTAAAGATGATAAAGTTGTATCTATTTGTAGTCTTGTTCATAATAAAATTTCTATTGATGTAAGAGAGTCTTATTTAAAAGCAAAAAATGAGGCAAAAAAAAATCCTTCGAAAATGAATAAAAAATTTCAAGAATTAGCTGAAAGCGAAGAATATCTTTTATCGATCACGGAAAATGGTTATGGTAAATTAAGCTCTGCATATGAATACAGAATTACTAATAGAGGCGGATCAGGTGTCACAAATATTACTATCACTCCCAAAAATGGAAGGGTTATTCAATCTTTAAAAGTTAATTTAGATGATAATATAGCTTTGATATCAGACTCAGGAAAATTATTACGTTGTAATGTTGGTGAAAACATTCGTGTAGTCGGTAGGGTTTCACAAGGAGTTTCTGTTTTTAAATTGGATAGCAAAGAAAAAATAGTTTCTGTAGCTAGATTAGAGGATTAAATGAGTAGAATTGGAATTTACCCAGGTTCTTTTGACCCGATCACTTTTGGTCACTTAGATATTATTCAAAGAAGTTTACATGTAGTTGATAAATTAACGATTGCTGTATCTAATAATAAATCTAAAAATCATTTCATCTCTATTGATCAACGTTTGAAGCTGATTGAACAAACAATTCAAGATCTACCAACAGAAGATCAAAAAAGAATCGAAATTGAAAAATTTGACAATTTGCTTGTCCATTATGTAAATTCAAAAAATGCTTCAGTCATTATTAGAGGTTTGAGAGCTGTTTCAGATTTTGAGTATGAGTTTTTAATGACAGGCATGAATAGATCTATAGATAATGAAATCGAGACTATTTTCTTAATGTCTTCAGAGAAATATCATTTTATTTCCTCTAGATTTATAAAAGAAATACATAGTTTGGGTGGTGACATTTCCAAAAGCGTCCCAAAACCAGTCCTTGATTTCTTTGCAAAAATTTGAAATGTTCACCTTTTCTACACGGGCCCATAGCTCAGCCGGTAGAGCACCTGACTTTTAATCAGGGTGTCGCAGGTTCGAATCCTGCTGGGCTCACCACTTTTTTAAAATGATGAAAGTTTATTTAGCTGGTGAAATTCACACTAATTGGCGTGAGGAGTTAATTGATTTATGTAAATCAGCAAACCTTGATATTCAATTTTCTTCGCCTGTTACCAATCATAAAAATTCTGATAATTGCGGAGTTGAAATACTAGGTCCAGAAGAAAAAAATTTTTGGAAAGATCAAAAAGGCGCCAATATCAACTCTATTCGAACTCAGAAATATATCAAAGATAGCGACATAGTGATTGTTAAATTTGGTGAGAAATACAAACAATGGAATGCTGCCTTTGATGCTGGTTATGCAGCGGCACTCAAAAAATCAATCATTGTCATTCATAGTGATGATCATCAACACGCACTAAAAGAAGTAGATGCTGCTGCCTCAGCAGTAGCTTCGAACAATGAGCAAGTTGTTCGAATTCTTAAATATGTATTAAATGGAGAATTATAATTATGAAATTTAGACAATTTTCGAATATTGGTTGGAGAGTTTCAGAAATAGGTCTTGGTTGTTGGGCAATAGGATCAGAATGGGGAGATGTTCCTCATGAAGATGCTACTGAAGTTTTAAAAACATCATTAGATAACGGTATTAATTTTTTTGATACAGCTGATGTTTACGGTGATGGCAGAAGTGAGCAGTTCGTAGGGGAGCTTTTAAAATCGACTTCCGAAAAAATTTATGTCGCCACAAAATCCGGTAGAAGGTTAAATCCTCATAATTCGGAGGGATACAATCCTCAAAATATAGAGAGTTTCATTGATCGATCTTTAAAAAATCTTGGAGTTGAATGTATAGATCTTTTACAACTTCATTGTCCTCCGTCAGATGTATGTTCTAAAAAAGAAACATTCGAAATGATGGATGATATTGTTCAAAAAGGAAAAATTTTACATTATGGAGTCAGCGTTGAAAAAGTATCAGAAGCTATGGATGCTATTCAATTTTTAAATGTAAAAAGCATCCAAATCATCTTTAATATGTTTCGTCAAAAACCTTCTGAAGAATTTTTTAAAGAGGCAGCAAAAAGAGATGTGGCTATCATAGCCAGAGTACCTCTTGCTAGCGGTTTGTTAACAGGAAAAATGAATAAAGACTCTTCTTTTCCTTCGAACGATCACCGAAATTACAATATCAAAGGAGAAGCTTTTGATGTTGGAGAAACTTTTTCTGGAGTAAGCTTTGAAAAAGGATTAGAAGCAGTTGAAGAATTAAAGAAAATCCTACCAGAAAATTTTACTTTAGCTGATTTTGCTTTGAAGTGGATATTAATGCACGACGAAGTGACAGTGGCAATTCCTGGAGCTAAAAATAAACAACAAGCCTCTTTGAATGTAAATTCAATTGATCTAGATGAAATCTCTGAATTGATGCCCTCAATCAAAAATATTTATGATAAATATTTCAGGGAAGATATTCATCACCGCTGGTAGCTCCATAATAATAGCTACGTAATTCTTTTTACTATGTTTCCTTTTTTAAATTTTCTAAAGATAAACCATATTCCAAAGAAATCTTGGAGCTCAGAAAGTCCTCTAAATTTTAAACCGAAATATAAAACGCTCTTATTTTTATCTCTAGGTCTTTTTTGTTTTGGTTTAGGGGAAGCTTTGCTGTTAATTTCATCAACAGGAAATTCTCCCTGGTTAGTTTTATCTGAAGGATTATCTTTAAAGACAGGTCTGACGGTTGGCAGTTCTACCTTTTTAATTAGTTTTATTGTTTTGTTTTTTTGGATATTTTTAAAACAAAAACCTGGAATAGGGACTATTTTAAATACTTTTATTATAGCTGCTGTTATTGACTTAACTTCTTATTTTTTTGACCCACCTTCATCAATTTTTTATCAATATTTTCTCACTATAATATCGGTTCTCTTAGTAGGTTTTGGAAGTGGTATTTATTTAGTTGCAAACTTAGGACCGGGACCGAGAGATGGATTAATGACAGGTCTCACTCGAGTAACTGGTTATCCCATTTCATACGTCCGTGCATCTCTTGAAATAACTGTTGTCTTGCTAGGTTGGTATCTTGGAGGTACTTTGGGTTTAGGGACTTTAATTTTTGCCTTTGGAATAGGACCTGCAGTAGCATTAGGACTATCCATAGTAAATAAGTTATCTAAATAAACTTTATTCGTTATTAATAATTCTTAACTCTTTAGAAAAACTAGTTAAAACATTTGGTACATCATTAGTTATGAGAACATCATCTTCTATTCTTATTCCAAATTTTTGAGGTATGTAGAGACCTGGCTCTACTGTTATAACCATTCCTTGTTCTAATTTGGTGTCATTTCCTCTAACTACATAAGGATCTTCATGAACATCTAGGCCAAGCCCATGACCGGTCTTATGAACAATGAATTCTTCAAAATCACTATTTTCTAAAATTAATGTAGTCTCATGATCAACATCATGTAGCGAATTAGGCAATTTTGATTTCTGAATTCCTATTTCATTGGCTAGCCTTACTGTTTCGTATGCTTTTCTTTGATATTCATCTGATTCAATCATAAAAAAAGTTCGCGTAATATCTGCTTTGTAACTTTTAATTGTAGCTCCAAAATCAAATAAAAGAGTGTCACCTTGTTTAATCATATTTTGATTAGAAGAGTGCCCATGAGGAAGAGCAGAGTTTTGTCCTGTGAGAACTATAGGATCAAAAGATAAACCTTCGGCACCATTTTTATAAAGTTCTTGAATTAAAAATTGTTTAACCTGTAATTCACTCATTCCTAGTTTTATATAATTAAGAGTGCTGTCTAATGATTTTTCTGAAATTTTAATTGCTTCTAGTAAAATATTAATTTCATCTTGTTCTTTATTTAGTCGAATAGATGATATTTCTTTATGAAAATTTATTATTTCAATTTCTTTGAAATTATCTTTAAAGGCTTGTGTTTCAAAAAATCTTATTCTTTGTCCTTCCACCCCAATATTTTTGATATCTCCTAAAATTTCACTCGCTTCTTTGAATGCTTGATTAAATCCATTTTTATCATGCCAACTTATTATTTTTGAATGTATATTCAGCTGATTAAAACTATCTACTTCAAGACTAGGAAGAATGGCTACATTTTGATCTTTAGTGACAATAAGCAAAGTGGGTCTTTCCATTAAAGGAAAACTACCACCAGTTAAATATTTAAAGTTTGATCCTGGAATTAATGCTATAGCATCAAGATTATTCTTTTCTAGGATCTGATAAATCTTATTAAATCGATCGTTCATGTGATTTTATTAATATAAGCAATTTAATTAATATAATTTTAAAGAACAAAGCTTTTCTTAATTCTAGATTGATTGAAAATACCTTCCATAAGATGTATTCTGACGTCTTTATTCTGGGAGGAAAAAAACATGAAAAACAAACTTTCTATTGTTTTGTCATTGTTTCTAGTAGGTTTTGTTTCACCATTATTGGCTAACACAATTAAGTGGTCTATGCCTGGTGACTCATTGACATTAGATCCACATGCGCAAAACGAAGGTCCAACTCATATGGTTTCAAGACAAGTATATGAGGGACTTGTGACACACGATATTAATATGAATATCGTCCCACAATTAGCTACTTCATGGGAAGCTGTCGACCCTGAGACTTGGGTATTTAATCTTCGTGATGGTGTTAAGTTTCATGATGGTTCAGATTTAACAGCTGCCGATGTTGCGTTTAGTATTAATAGAGCACGTACGGCTCCTTCAGATATGGTTGATCTAATCAAAAGTATCACTTCTGCGACTGCTCTTGATGATTTGACTGTTGAAATTAAAACTGAAGGTCCAAATCCAATCCTACTTAACCAATTAGTTCAAATTTTTGTTATGTCTGAGTCATGGTCCAAAGAAATGGGTTGTGAGCTTTCATATAACTGGGACGCTGGAGAAACTTCAAAGTGTGCTTCTGCAGCAAATGGTACTGGCCCGTTTGAAATTACATTCAGAGAGCAAGATGTAAGAACTGTTTTTGAAAGAAATCAAAATTGGTGGGGAGATCAAAATCAATTTAATATTGATAAGATCGAATTATTACCAATTAAAAATGATGCTACAAGAATTGCAGCTCTTTTATCAGGAGAAATTGACTACACCAATGTTGTTCCGGTTCAAGACTTAGATCGAATTGGCTCTTCAGCTGATCATCAGATTAGTCAAGTAGCTCAAAACAGAACAATCTTTTTCGGTATGGATCAAGGATCTGCAGAGCTTAGCTCATCTAACATAAAAGGAAAAAATCCTTTTGCAGATAAAAGAGTACGTCAAGCGATGTATCAAGCCCTAGATATGGATGCAATTAAAGATAAAGTGATGAGAGGTCAGAGCTTTCCAGCTGGTATCATTACTGCACCAGGTGTGAATGGTTATACAAAAGCACATGATGCTCGTCTTCCTTACGATCCGGATGCTGCTAAACAATTATTAGCTGATGCAGGTTATCCTGATGGTTTTGAGGTAACTCTAGACTGTCCAAATGACCGTTATGTCAATGACGAAGCTATTTGTGTGGCTGCAATTGGTATGTTTGCCAAAATCGGTGTTAAAGTAAACTTAGATGCCAAAACTAAGAGTATTCACTTCCAAGAAGTAAAAGAAGGGGATGCTGATGGTAATCCAAGTGATATGTATATGTTAGGTTGGGGCGTTCCTACCTATGACAGTCACTATGTATTCTCTTTCTTATTAGAGAGCTCAGGTAGCTGGAACAAGATCAACTTCAAAAATGATCGATTAGATGAAATTACAGCTGCTATTGGTGTAGAAACTAATATTGATACAAGAAATCAATTAATCGCTGAAGGTTGGGATATTATCCAAGATAACATTCCTTATCTTCCTTTACATCATCAAGTAGTGAACCAAGCATCGAAGAGTAATGTTGATATTCATGCAAGAATTAACAACGAACCACTCTTTTATTTTGCTAACGTAAACTAATATCTTAATTTAACTCTGGCCAGTAATTACTGGCCAGAGATTTATCATGCTCAATTACTTCCTTAAAAGATTATTTCAAGCCTCTTTGGTGATGTTAATTGTGGCATTTGTTTCTTTTTCTCTATTTAACTTTGTGGGCGATCCAGTCAACAATATGGTTGGGCAAGAAGCTTCCGATGAAAGACGAGAAGAAATACGAGACAAACTAGGAATTAACGATCCTATTTATGTTCAATTTTATAATTTTGTAGAAAATATAATTCAGGGTAACTTTGGAATTTCTTATCAACTTAAAAGGCCTGTATCAGAATTAATTTCTGAGCGAATGCCAGCTACATTAGAATTGGTATTTGTATCAGCAATATTAGCTATTTCAGTTGGGGTTTTATTAGGTGTCTACACAGGTATTCATCGTGATAGTTTTTTATCAAAAGTCATTTTGGTTCTCTCTTTAGCCGGCGTATCTCTTCCAACATTTATTATTGGTATCATGTTGATTTATTTATTTTCTGTCATATTGGGGGTATTACCATCATTTGGTAGAGGTCAAGTCATTGATCTAGGTTTTTGGACTACAGGTTTTTTGACAATTTCCGGATTAAAGGCATTAATTCTTCCCTCAGTCACATTAAGTCTTTTTCAAATGACCTATATAATTAGACTTGTTCGAGCAGAAATGATGGAAATTTTACAAACTGATTACATTAAGTTTGCAAAAGCTAGAGGTATCGCAGAAAACATTATCAATTACCGTTATGCTCTTAAAAATGGTTTGATCCCAGTTATAACAATCACAGGTATCAATATTGGAACGCTGATAGC
>JBJKYU010000065.1:0-23680 GCA_045560885.1 Alphaproteobacteria bacterium | reverse complement strand
AAGCCGTCATAATCATTGCTTTTAAAAACTGACCTTTGCTTGCAAAAGCAGCAATAGCCAGAAGACCGACACACATTAATGCAAAATAATCAGCTGATTGAAAACTCAGACTTACTTTTGCTAGCTGAGGAGCCGCTATAAGTAAAAAGATGGCAGCTATGGTTCCTCCAGCAAAAGAAGAGTAAGCGGCAATAGCTAAAGCCTTGCCTGCTTGACCACTTCTTGCTAGAGGATATCCATCAAAGGAGGAGGAAACTGTTCCAGCTACACCGGGAGCATTAATTAAAATAGAAGAAGTGGAACCACCAAAGATAGCTCCATAATAAACACCTGCCATCATGATCATTGCTGATGCAGGATCAAAACCATAAGTAATTGGAATCATTAACGCTATAGCAGACATAGGACCAAGTCCGGGGAGAGTACCGATAATGGTTCCAGCAAAACAACCAACCATTACCATTAAAATGTTATAACCGCTGAACGCAGCCCCAATTCCTAGAGTGATACCTTCAATCATGAAATAATTCCTATCGATTGTAATAAGGGGTCACGAATATAAACATCCAGTAATTCGTGAAGCATAAATTGTAGTCCTGCTACTACTGGAACAGAGCAAAAGAATATCAATTTAACACTTCTCACACCAAGGTAGTAGTAAGCAATAATCAAAAACAAATTAGTAGATAGAAAAAATCCAACAGTTTTTATAATTAAACCATAAGTAAAAACAAGAACGAACAGAACAAATACCTTTAGCCACTCATATTGACTAACAGGCTCATCCTCATTTTTAGAAAAGATAAAAGCTAATAATGAAAATAAAATTCCAATATAGGAGATTAACCTGGGGAAGGTTTTAGCATTAAATGGGGCATCAACATCAAAGGTAAAAACCCTTATTTCTCCTGATAAATATGAATAAATTGAAAATAGGAGGAGGAAAATTAAGGCGCTAATTCTAGATAGATTAATACGCAATTTTTACCCTCCTCCTTGTTTTAGATATATCTTATATCACACCAAGTTGTTTCATTAGTGCTGTCATTTCCTCAGTTTGAGTTTCAAGGAAAGATATAAAGTCATCACCCGGGTTATAGATGTTGACGTAAGCATTTCTCTTTCTTACCTCTTCCCACTCAGGAGTTTCTTGCATATCACCAAGCATTTTAGCAATAGCATCTCTTTTTGCAGGATCCATATTTGGAGGGCCAAAGAAACCTCTCCAGTTAACGAAGTAAGCATCAAAGCCTTGCTCTTTTAATGTTGGAACATTTGGAGCATCAGCAGATCTATCATTTGCAGTGACACCAAGAATTCTTACTTGATCACCAGCAGCCAATGCCTCACTGAAACCAGTTGATAGAATTTGAGCTTCTCCAGATAATAATCCTGCTAAAGCCTCTCCACCAGCATCATATGGAATATAGACAACTGCATTTGGATCGGCGCCAGCAGATTGAAATGCTAATGCACCAATCAAGTGGTCCATACTACCTCTAGTTGATCCACCAGCCATTTTGACAGATCTTGGATCAGCATTATAGGCATCAACTACATCTTGGAAAGATTGGTAAGGTGAGTCTGCAGCAACTGCAATTGCACCAAAGTCACCAATGATACCAGCAATTGGAGTTACATCACTATAAGACAATGTCTTTTTAGTAGCATTCTCATTATATTGATAACCCTCATGCTTTGAAATTGATCTCAAAACGATCGGTGTTGATTGAACCATAATCGTATCTTCAGGTTGAGTGTTCATCATCCAAGCTAGGGCTTTACCACCTCCACCGCCAGACATATTTTCAAATGAAGCTGATTTTAGAAGACCAGATTTAACTAAAGCTTCTCCGGTACCTCTTGCACAGCCATCCCATCCTCCACCAGCACCACCTGGAACTACAAAGTGTAATTCTTCTACTGCATGAGCAGAAACAGATAGAGCGGAGAATAAGAACATAGCTGAGATTAATTTAATTAATTTTCTCATTTTTCCTCCTTAAATTATGAGAGAACAATAAATCTGAAATTTATATATCCCTCATTTATTTTCATAAATATCATATAAAATTTAGGACTTAATTGATATTTTAATCAATTATTTGATTCTAATTTGAGTTTTATTTTGAACAATTTTCTAATTGACTAGAAAAACTCATTCATTTAAACGGGACTAATAAATAAGTATAGGAGTCTGAAATGGAAAAGGTAGACCTACAGCATTCATCTCATGAAGATCTGTTTATTCCAAAACGTCATCAATTAGAGGATTGCACCAATCCTATTCATCAAGCCCATGGTGTTCCAAATGAATATTATATTCGACCAGAGTGCTTTGCGATGGAAGGCGAACACCTATTTAACAAAGGTTGGTTTGCTGTTGGTTTTGTCAAAGATCTTCCACAACCAGGCTCAGCTCTTCCTGTAAATTATTTCAATAATCCCTTATTGATCGTTCGAAGCAAACAGGATGAAAAAATCAGAGTCTTTCAAAATGTTTGTCGTCATCGAGGAATGATTTTAATCGAGGAACCCACGGTTTTAAAAGGGGCCATCCGTTGCCCTTACCATTCATGGTGTTATAAACAAACTGGTGAAGTTGTTGCCACTCCTCATATTGGAGGTCCTGGGTATAATTATCACTCGGGAATAGACAAAAATGAACTTTCTTTAATTGAAATCAGATCTCATATTTGGAGAGATGTAATTTTTGTTAATCCTGATGGAATGGCCCCGCCATTTGAAGAAGTTCATAAACCTCTTTTAGATCGATGGGCTGTTTTTGATCAACCGATGTACTCAGACATGAGTGACTCTTCTTTTAAATTAGAAGTAAATGGAAACTGGAAATTAGCTGTAGAGAATTATTTAGAGTCTTATCATTTACCTTGGGTTCATCCTGGATTGAATAGTTACTCTAAATTAGAAGATCATGAAAACATCGTAAAGTACGGACATTATGCGGGCCAAATCAGTTACAAGTATATTCCCCAGTACACGACTGGAAAACAATTTGATGAATTTAAAAACTTAGGTCCAGAGTGGGATACAAAAGGGGAGTATATTGTTTTATTTCCCAATTTAATCTTGGGGGTTCAAAAAGACCATATTTTCAACCTAATTATCGAGCCTTTAGCTCCAAATAGAATTCGCGAGCATATTGAGATTTATTATTCAGACCCGGCATTATTAGCAGATGAGTACAAAGAGACTCGCCAAGAAAATGCTAAATTATGGAAGACCGTATTCGAAGAGGATATTTTTGTTGTTGAAGGAATGCAAAAGGGTCGATATGCCAAAGGATTTGATGGGGGTCGTTTTTCTCCTGTCATGGATGAACCTACGCATGTATTCCACGATTGGTACGCTAGAAAAATATTAAATAGCTTTTAAATTTCTCTTATCTCCTAGATAATCTAATTTACTATGGGTGCTATTCCTAAAGTAATGTCTGGTGTTTATTTGACAGGACACGGAGGACTAGAAAAATTAATCTACAAAGAGGATATCTCTGTACCTGTGCCTCAGTCAGGTGAAGTTCTGATTGAAGTAAAGGGCGCGGGCGTTAACAATACTGATATTAATACCCGACTTGGTTGGTATTCAAAAAAAGTTACAAGTGATACCAATGCAGGTGGGGCTGATGGCTTATCAGAAGTTGATGATAGCGATGCTTCTTGGAGTGGGGTTCCTTTGCAGTTTCCACGAATTCAAGGAGGAGATATTTGTGGGATAATAGTACAAGTTGGTGAGGGAGTAGAGCAAGATCGGATAGGTACACGAACTATTGTTCGCTCCATGCAAAATATTCCAACTAAAGATAATCCCTTAGCTATGCAAACAATGGGCTCAGAAGTTGACGGAGGTTTTGCTCAATACTGTGTCGCTAAAGCAAAAGAGTCCTTTCCAATTAATTGTGATTGGAGTGATATTGAATTAGCATCTATTCCCATTTCCTATTCAACAGCTGAGGGCATGCTCTGTCGAGGAGATATTCAAAAAGAGACTATTTTGATAACTGGCGCTTCAGGAGGTGTAGGGTCTGCTGCTATTCAATTAGCAAAAGTTCGTGGTGCTAAAATTATCGCTCAGTGCGCATCTGATAAGGCTAGTACTCTCAAAGAATTAGGTGCTGATCAAACAGTGAATCGAAATGATGACCTAGTAAGTGTACTGGGTGAAAATTCTGTCGATGCTGTTGTTGATTTGGTTGGTGGATCTAGTTGGCCGCAACTTTTAGATATTTTAAGACCAGGTGGCAAATATGTTACTTCTGGTGCCATTGCAGGCCCGATTGTCGATTTAGATTTAAGGAGTCTTTATTTAAAAGACCTGACTTTATTCGGTTCGACCGTTAATGACCCCTATGTTTTTGAAAATGTGATCCGTTGTATTGAAGAGGGACAAATTAAACCTTTAGTCGCCCAATCATTTCCGCTAAAAGAGATTCATAAGGCTCAAACAGTGTTTATGGAGAAGAAATTCATTGGAAAACTGGTGTTAATCCCTTAAATCCTGTTAGACAAAAATATTGTATATAATAAGACATGAGTAATATTGTAGAACCAGGAAATCAACACGAAACAGACGTAGTGATCATAGGTGCCGGACCTTGTGGATTGTTCCAAGTATTTGAATTAGGGCTTTTAGATATGAAGTCTCATCTGATTGATAATTTAGATAAAATTGGAGGTCAGTGTGCGGAACTTTATCCGGATAAAAATCTCTATGATATTCCCTCACGTCCTGCCATCACAGGACAAGAGTTGACGGATGATTTGATCACTCAAGCAGAACCCTTCGACCCTACATACCACCTTAATCAATTAACTTCCAAAATTGATGTCCAGGAAGATCACATTGAAGTGACAACCAATTTAGATACCGTCATCAAGTGTAAGTCTTTAGTGATTGCAGCCGGCTCTGGAAGTTTCGTTCCTCGAAAACTACCTGTTCCTAATGTCGAAGAATTTGAAAATAAAAACATTTTTTACTCTGTTAAAAAAAGAACAGATTTTGAAGGTAAGAAAATCCTCATTGCTGGTGGAGGAGACTCTGCCTTAGACTACGTGATGGGTTTTCATCAAATAGCATCAGATATTACACTGATCCATCGTCGTAAAGAATTTAAGGCCGTTCAAGACTCCGTGAACAAAGTGATGAACTTAGTTGATCAAGGGCAAGTCAAATTTAATATGGGTACCATCAAGCAAATGGTCGATAATGGTAAAGGCCAAGTGGATATCACCTTAGATGATGATACTGTTATTGATGGTGTTGATGCTATCTTTCCTTTCTTTGGTTTAAAGATTGAATTAGGGCCTATCGCAGAGTGGGGTTTGAATTTAGAAAATAATTTAATCTCGGTGAACACAGAAAACTTTGAAACGTCGACTCCTCGAATTTTTGCCGTAGGAGATATCTGTACGTATCCTGGAAAGTTAAAATTAATTCTGAGCGGATTTCATGAAGCAGCACTCGCTGCTAAGAAAATGTTCCAGTATTGTCATAATGACAAGAAATATGTATTTCGTTATACAACTTCCTCAAAAGATATTCAGGAAAAATTAGGCGTTAAATAAACTAGTCTTCTAATTTGTTGTGAGTTCCGTCACAAAGCGGTTTTTTATTGCTATGTTTGCATCCACAAAAATAAACTTTTTTGGTAGCCTCAGCGGTATAAGGAATACAGGAGAACCCTGTTGATTTATGAGAACCATCACAAAAGGGTTGTTTTTGGCTTAAACCGCAAGCGCACCAAAAATATTTTTTACCCTCTTGGACTTCAACAACATAGGATCCTTTTTGGGCAATATTGGGTTTTGACATTTAAATTCCGTATTTATTAGCATTCGCTATTAAAGGAATTCAGATCAAAAATTTATTTTTTTTGAATATGTTTATATACAGTTGTTCGAGAAATATTAAGTGCTTTAGATACAGCAGTAATTTTCCCATCTAACTGATCATAGGTTTTTTGAATCAGTAAGCATTTTTGTTCTTTGAGTGTTGAACCTCCACAATCAGAACATGATTGATAGGTAGGGGTATTAACTTTCAAATTAGAAGAGGGAGTAGAGGTGATTTGTTTTTGAAATAACTTCATGAAAACACTCGACCCCAGCCAGTCTTTGACTTGAACGATTTTATCAGCGTTCATTTCATGAGCCACATTCTCAAATGGAGT
This sequence comes from Alphaproteobacteria bacterium, assembly GCA_045560885.1. GTDB lineage: Bacteria > Pseudomonadota > Alphaproteobacteria > HIMB59 > HIMB59 > HIMB59. Next base: position 17,490 of record JBJKYU010000065.1, on the reverse strand, counting down.
AGTAAAGATATTATAAAAGTCTTTACTGTCTTCTTTATATAAACCGCTCAACATAATTCTTGTATTTGAGTTGACTCCTTCAATTTGACCATCATCATTTATGGCAAGAAGAGCTATACTATTAGTATGTAAGTATTCGCTACGAGGATGAAATGAGTAAATATTTGTATGCTTAAATGTTTCTAGAAATATTTTTTGCTCAACTGATTTGGCTGAGAGTTTCACTAAGGCTAAAGTATGATCTTGTCTGCTCGAGGTATCTGTGGAAGCATCAACGACCCCAATAATATTTTGATTATGGTCAAAGACAGGACTGGCAAAACAAGAAAGGCCACCATGACTAGTGAAGAAATGCTCTCCTCCAGCTACAATATTTGGACTTTTTGTCTGCAAACTTAATCCTAGGCCATTTGTTCCTCGATATTTCTCTAACCATACCGATCCAGGTATAACCACCTTACTAGCCTGGCTATTTAAAAATTGATTGTCGTATATGGTATCAAGGACCACACCATCATTGTTAGCAAAAGCGACCATGAAATTTGATCCAGCGATTTGGGAGTATAAGAGCTCTAATTCAGGAACAATAAAATTTCTTATATCTTGATATTGCTCTTTAATTTGACCAAGTTCTTTTTGACTAAGGACGCTATCAATGGGATCTGAATTTGGACGAAGACCATGTTCAAAACAGCGGACCCAACTATCAGCAATATTCTTATCGGTGAAATCAAGAGAAATTTCCCTCTCTTTTTCCAGAGATCGAGCCTGCTCTACAAGACTTCTATAAGAGTTCATGACAAAAAACTACGGAATTATTGATAAATATACAACTTTTATATTGTTCAAAAAATGAACATTTTTTGAATGTTTTTAACAAAAAAATGTACTTTTTATGAACCTAGGTTATTGGATCGAGTAAAAAATTATAGTTAGATAGTTTCACTTTCGGGAGGGATTGATGAAAGCACAAGTATTACATAGTTACGATCCTGATATGAAGCAGGACGTTTGGGTAAAGGAAGAAGAAGTTCCTAACCCTAAAATTGAAAAAGCTTCTGATGTCATTGTTAAAATTGGTGCAGCGGGCGTTTGTAGAACAGATTTACACGTTATCGAGGGTGAATGGAGACACATTCAGGATCCTGATGACAAACTCTTACCCTGTGTTATGGGTCACGAGAATGCTGGATGGATTGAAGATGTCGGTAGCGATGTTGAAGGATTTAAAAAAGGAGACTCTGTAATTCTCCACCCAATTATTTCTGGAACTAATGGAACCTGTCTTAGCTGCCGAAAAGGGCTTGATACTCATGCAGAAAACGGAATATTCCCTGGATTAAATGTCAAAGAAGGTGGGTACGCTGAACTATTAAAAACAAGCGTTCGAAATCTTATCAAGATACCTAAAACATTAACTCCAAAAGATGTAGCTCCTTTTTCAGATGCAGGATTAACCGCATATCGTGTTGCAAAAAAAGCAACTAGACACCTTTTGCCAGGAGAAAATTGTGTTGTTATCGGAGCAGGCGGTCTTGGCCATATTGCTATTCAGTGTTTAAAGGCCATGTGTGCAGCTAACATAATTATTGTTGAAAAATCTGAAACAGCACTTAAACACGCAATGCCACTTGGTGGAGATCATGGTGTGTTGATTGATGGCAATGAAGTCGAAAGAGTAAAAGAGCTAACCAAAGGATTAGGAGCGGAGGCTGTTATTGATATGGTTGGTGAGAAAGGCTCAACATCAATGGGACTTAATATGACCAAGAACACAGGTTCTTATTATATCGTTGGATATGGTGAGGATATTCAAATTAAGTCTGTTGATATGATTATTTCAGAAAGAAATATTATTGGAAATTTAATTGGTACATGGTCAGAACTTTATGAGCTAATGGAATTAGCGAATAAAGATTTAGTGAGACTGTCAATGCAAGAGTACAAACTTAGCGAGGCTAATAAGGCTCTTCATGATTTAAATAATGGCTTAGTTAAAGGTAGAGCCGTTTTAGTACCATAAACAGTTTGTTTTCAGATTAATTTCTGAGCAAAAAAGTAAAGTATTAAGGAGGGAAAAATGAAACTTAAAACTTTAGTAAGTACCTTGGCTTCTGTTCTTTTGATCGGCAGTCAGGCAGCTTATGCAGATAAGTGGGGCGACCAGTTTCCACATATCGCAGCAACAGGAGATATTCCTGGGATGTGTTCTTATGAAGAAATGTCTAAAAAAGACTATAGCGGAAGAACACTAACTATTAATACACACGCGATCCCAGTTATGGGTGAGCCGACTGCCCTTCACGCAGAGCAGTTCGAAAAATTAACAGGTGCAAAAGTAGAAGTAACTCACACTCCTGCTGGTGACCTTTACTCAAAGGCAATGGTTCCTTTCCAAGCTGGTCAGGCTCCTTACGATATCGTCTTTGGTTTCTCAAACTTCATCAACGAATGGAAGAGATACCTAGCTCCCGTGCCACAAGAGTATGTTGATCAAATGACTGATGTTACTGCATCACATATCGCGATCGCATCTTGGGGTGATACTATGTATCAGTACCCAGTTGATGGTGACAGACACTATCTTAAGTATAGAAAAGACGTAATTGATAATCCTGAAATGCAAGCAAAGTATAAAGCAGATACAGGAAAAGAATTACGTGTTCCACAAACTTGGAAAGAGTATGGAGAAATTGCTTCCTACTTTAACGGTTGGGACTGGGATGGTGACGGTGAATTAGAATATGGTTCAGCAGAAGTCATGAAAAAAGATGACTTGATGTATGCTGCTTTCTATTCACGTTCTGCTGCTTACTCCAAGAACCCGAGAACGCCAGGTGGTTTCTTCTTTGATTTAGAAACAATGAAGCCATTAATTAATAATCCTGGTTTCGTAGAAGCTCTTACTGATTGGGTAGAAGCCGTAAACTACGTACCACCAGGAGGAATTAACTTTGGCCTTGGTGATGAAATTAACTCATTCGGTGGTGGTCAAACACTATTCAGCTTCTCATGGGATGATGCTTTTGTTGCAGCGATGCAAGATGACAGTGCTATTAAGAACCAAGTTGGTGCCGCTCAATTACCAGGTGCTGACAAAGTTTGGAATAGAGAAAATGGAATGTGGGACGCAAAAGCAAACCAAGCTCCTTTCTTCGTATGGGGATGGGCTGTTGGTGTAGCAGGTAAGTCAAAGAACCAAGACGTTGCTTTTGATTACTTATGCTTCTTTGCTAATGGTGCAAATCACCAAGCTGACATCGGTATCGGCCGATTTGGTGTAAATCCTTTCATGGAAGAGGATTTCAAAGCAGACGTATGGACTGCAATCGGCTGGGACGCACAAGTTGCACAAGAGTATGTTGATACACTTGCGGACATGGAAAAAAGTACAAACAGAGTATTTCCACTGAGAGTACCAGGTACTTTCCAGTTCAATAGTGCGCTTGCTACAGGGACTGCAAAAGCTCTAGCAGGTCAGCTATCTCCACAAGAAGCTCTTGATGAAGTTGCTGCTGAATGGGAAGCAATTCTTGAGAGAGTTGGCGCTGATAATGTAAGAGATGCTTATGCTATCGGTGTTGCAATGGAAGATAACGAACTCTAATATTCATAAACTTCGTGATCGCTCAATATCTTGGGCGATCACTTTTAATTTAGGACTTTATTAAATTTATTAGATGAACTTTAAACACAAATTCGTTTTTTTACTTCCAGGATTAATTGTGTTGATTGGAATTTTAATTTTTCCAATCATTTTTACAGTCCGTTTAAGTTTATCAGGTTGGAATAGCTTCAATCCCGAATTAGATTTTGTAGGAATTAAAAATTATATTAGACTTTTTACTGATGATCCAAGATTTTGGCAGTCTTTTTTCCGCTTAAGCTTTTTAGCGATCACTACAGTTTTTTTACAGTATATCATTGGCTTTGCTCTTGCCCACATGGTCTGGAAGGATATTAAATTCAAAAGATTTTTTCGCGTTTTATTTTTAATCCCGATGATGACCACTCCTGTGATCATGACTGTGATTTGGAGGACTTTTTTTCATGAGTCGCTGGGACCACTGAATGACTTTCTCAGTATCTTTGGTATTCAACCCCAATGGTTATCAAGTCCTGGGTTAGCAAAGATATCGATTATTGTTGTGGAAGTTTGGCAGTGGACCTCATTTATGTTCTTATTAATGCTCGCAGGTCTTTTGAGTTTGCCCAAAGAGCCTTTTTTGGCAGCGGCTATTGATGGCGCTAGTCCATTTAAAAAATTTATGTATGTTACTTTTCCATTAATGGCGCCTATTTCCATCGGAGCTATTATTATTCGTCTGATTGAAGCCTCTAAAATTATGGATACCGTCTTTGTTTTAACTAGCGGCGGCCCTGGGACATCCACTGAAACATCAAGTTTTTATATTTTCATTAAAGGACTTAGAGAGTTTCAAATGGGATATGCAGCAACTATGTCTTTTACCTATCTTATTATTATGATTATTAGTTTGACCATTATTGCGAAAGTTTTAACGAAAGTGTTGATGAAGGAGTAAAAATGCCGAAGTTATATACCTTTTTAAAATATTTCTGTGTCATTCTTTGGTCTTGTTTTGTTATTGCCCCATTCCTATGGGCCATTTCTACTTCCTTTAAGGACTTTAACTCTGTAACAGGAGGAGCAACTTATATCCCTTGGTTGCAGTTTGAACCTACCCTAGATGGGTGGAGCGTTTTGTTTAAACCTGGATCACAGGGTGGAATTAATATTATAGGCCCTTACTTTAATAGTATCTTTGTTACTTTTACCGCAAGTTTCATCAGTATAGCTTTGGGAACATTATCTGCTTATGCTTTATCCCGTTACACATTCAAAGCAGGTTTTGTTCAAAATAATGACATTACTTTCTTTTTTATATCTCAGAGAATTATGCCTCCTGTGGTTCTTGCCATTCCATTTTTTCTTTTCCTTAGTACTTTGGGGTTACTTGATAGCCTCGCTGGTTTGATACTTGTTTACATCGTTCTACTAATGCCTATAGCCGTGTGGATTATGGTCGATTTTTTCAACCGTGTCCCAAAAGAAATTGATGAAACAGCTTTAATTGATGGGTGTAATCCTTTTCAAGCATTTTTCAAAGTTGTGCTTCCAAACTCAATTCCTGGCATGATCGTTGCGGGCCTTTTTTGTATTATTTTTGGTTGGATTGATTTCTTTTTTGCTTTTATTTTAACTTTTACAAACGTACAGCTTCTACCTGTGAAAATTGTTGCGCTTAACTCATCAATTACACCATGGTGGAGTTTATCAGCTGCTGCTCTTGTATCAGTCGCACCACTTATTATTGTGGCTTTTGTCGTAGAGCGTTTCTTATCAAAAGGAAATTTATCTGGAGCTTTAAAATAAATGTCTTTGAATTTAGAAAATATAGTTTTTAAACCAACCGAGCAATATCATCTTAATGATATCTCTCTTAATTTTGAGCCAGGAAAAATGTATACCATTCTTGGAAGAACCCTTTCTGGAAAAACTACACTTCTTAAAACTATAGCAGGGCTCCAAACACCTGACTCAGGCAATATTCAATTTGAAGGTAAAGACTTCTTAGCAATTCCTGTTTGGGAGAGAAACGTGGCGATGGTTTATCAGCAATTTATCAATTACCCGCACTTGAATGTTAAGCAAAATATCGAATTTCCCTTAAAACAAAGGAAAATGGACCCTAATTTGATTGAAAAAGAGGTCAGTGATGCAATTCAAAAAGTTGGTCTCAAAGGCTTTGAGGCTAGAAAAATTCAAGAATTATCTGGCGGTCAACAGCAGCGTGTAGCGTTAGCAAGATCTTTAGCAAAAAAAGCAAAAATTCTTTTATTGGACGAGCCGCTTGTCAACTTAGATTACAAACTTCGTGAGGGACTAAGAGAAGAATTTAAGAAATTGTTTACTGGCTCTGAAGCTTCACAATCCATCTTTATTTATGCGAGCACTGATCCGTTGGAGGCAATGCAATTAAATGGAGATATCATCGTCATTGATGAAGGAAAAATTCTACAAATTGGTTCGGCAAAAGAAGTTTTTGAAAATCCAGCCAATGCTAAAGTCGCAGAAATTACAAACGACCCTGCTATGAACCTCAATAGAGGTAAAATTGAAAATAATAAATTAATCCTCAATAATGATATTCAATTTGATCTACCTGCAAACTTACAGTCTATTCAAACTGGGGATTATTTAGTAGGTATTCGTGCCACAGATTTACATCTAGATGACAAGGGATTTAACTTTCAAGTTGATATTTCTGAGATATCTGGATCAGAAACATTTCTACATTTACATAGCCAAGACATTAAATGTGTTGCAACAATTGAAGAAGTAAAATCGTATGAAGTTGATGAAAATGTAAAAATTAATTTCGATTTATCAAAAATATATTTATTCAAGGAGTCAGGAGAGTTGCTTTATTCTCCTTATCAACAATAATGGCTAAAATAGAATTAAACAATATTGCTCATAGCTATAACCCCAATGATCCTAATCCGATTTTTGCGTTAAAAGAAATGTCATTGTCATGGGCAGACGGAGGGCGTTATGCTCTTTTAGGTCCATCAGGATGTGGTAAGACAACTATGTTGAATATCATGAGTGGTTTGGTAACCCCATCTCATGGAAAAGTTATGTTCGATCAAAGAGATGTGACGCACACTATTACCGAAAATAGAAATATAGCGCAAGTATTCCAATTTCCAGTTATCTATGGAACTATGTCTGTTTATGAAAATTTAGCTTTTCCTCTTAAATGTCGTCAATTTCCTGATGATCAAATAGATAAAAAGGTAAAAGAAGTAGCAGAAATATTGAATTTACAAGACTTTTTAAAAAATAGAGCCAAAGGCCTGACTGCAGACCAAAAGCAATTAATATCTTTAGGCAGGGGTTTGGTGAGAGAAGATGTAGCAGCTATTCTCATGGATGAACCACTTACGGTTATTGATCCTGATTTGAAATTTCGCCTTCGTCGAAAATTAAAAGAGATTAATGCGAAATACAAAACAACATTAATTTATGTGACCCACGATCAAAATGAAGCCATGACTTTTGCAGATAATATTATCGTGATGGATGAGGGTGAGGTGGTTCAGGCTGGTTCCCCGAAGGATTTATTTGAAAGACCTCAAACTACTTTTGTGGGATATTTTATTGGCTCTCCTGCAATGAACCTATATGAATGTAAAGCTGATAACTCCAACCAAGTGTCTATAGGATCTAATAACATCTCAGTTCAAACTAATTTAGACTCAGCCAATACATCAAATTTAAAATTAGGTATTCGCTCAGAATACATCACTGTTGAACAGTCATCAGGCGCAAATACTATACATGCTGATGTTGTTGAAGTAGAAGATTTTGGAAACTACAAGCTTATTACAGCTCAACAAGACTCTCTACGTATCAAAGCAAAAGTAAAAAGAGAACAAGAAGTTCCATCTGAGAAAGTATTTTTAAAACTTCCAGCTGAACATTGCTGTGTCTATGCAGATAACAAACTTATATAAAAAATTTCTATTTAGTTTTTTTTCTGTTCTTTTTACTTGTGCATCTGCACAAGCATTATCTCTTCACAAAACATCCGTAATCTTAGATGCTCCCTGGGGCATGACTTGGTTTGATGAAAATCATTTACTTATTACTCAAAAGTCCGGTGAAATTTTTATGGTTAATACCCAAGATTATTCTCAAACCCCTATTAAACATAACATACCATCTGTTCAATATGGACAAGGAGGTATGCTCGATATCATAAGCGAAGAGAATAATGTATGGGTTACTTGCTCAATTGAAAAAGATGGCAAACATACAACCGCGATTTATCACGCTGAACTATCAGGAGATAGTCTAATTAATGAAAAAAAGATTTACGAAGCCCTTCCTTATATTAAAAGCCCTTATCATTTTGGGTCAAGATTAGAGTTAAAAGGAGACTATCTTTACGCCAGTATAGGTGAGAGAGGTGAGGGAATGATCGCTCAAGATCCAACTAATTCTATTGGAACAATCACTAGAATTCACAAAAATGGTGATATTCCAGATGATAATCCTTATGTAGATAATCCTAATTGGCTTCCTGAAATCTATCAAATTGGTGTGCGTAACCCTCAGGGAATGAGCTTAGATCCTGTATCAGAAGATATTTTCATTTCCAATCATGGGCCTAAAGGAGGAGATTTTATTGGACCTGTTTTAGCGGGAACTAACTATGGATGGAAACAAATCGGATGGGGCGGAACAAACTATTCTGGCACAAAAGTTGGAGATGGAAATGCTTGGGAGCCAGGTTTTTTAAAGCCAGATTTTATTTGGGTTCCCTCAATCGGTGTAGGGGGAATTAAGTTTTATCAAGGCAATGCTTTCCCAGAGTGGCAAAATTCTCTACTAGTAGGGTCTTTAAAATTTGAATATTTATCAGTGCTTCATCGTAAAAATAATCGATTTATTGAAGAGGAAGTAATTTTTAAAAATGAAATTGGCCGAGTTCGAGATATTGAAATTAACAGCAAAGGTGAAATATTTTTAATTGCCGATGAGTATGAAAGTAGTCTTTATATTCTGAGACCAAATTAATTCAAAAAACTATTCTCAAAAGGAAATTGAGATAAAAGCTCATTACCATTCTCTTTGATAAGTATTTGTTGTTCTAATTTTACGCCTTCGGTGCCATTTTTCCTTCCAATATAACTTTCAACACAAATTGTCATTCCTGGTAAAATTGTTCCATCGTAGCCAGCTTCATCATAATCACCATGATGATATAGGTAAGGATATTCTCCCGTCATCCCACATCCATGAGCTGAAAGATAATACCGATTATCATAAAATTCGTCAGGTATATCCCATGCTTTTTCAGAGTATTCTTTAAAGGACATTCCTGCCTGAATAATACTCATATTATGTTCAACTTGTTCTTTGGCAATAGAATATAATAATTTTTGATCAGAGCTGGGACCATCAGGGCCTGCATGAAAAGTTCGAGAAAAATCTGAGTAATATCCATAACAACCGACAACATCAGTATCCAAAGCAATCAGTTCATTTTGTTGGATTAATCGAGGACCAGTTTCTTGAAACCAAGGATTGGTTTTTTGACCAGAGGAAAGAAGACGAGTTTCACAATAATCGCCATCTTGAGCGATGATGGCTTGATGTAGAACAGACCACAATTCATTTTCGCTTATTCCAGGTTTGATTGATTTTTTAAGTTGATGAACGCCATTTTCAGTTGCTTGAAGCGAGCTATGAATGCACTTCATCTCCTCTTGTGATTTGATTGCTCTAGCTAACTCAACAGGTAGCTGGGCATCTTTGATTACAAAGCCCTTGTCTTGTAAACCAATAGAGATATTTGCGTTCAAACGTTCAATGCCGATCGTTGCTTTTGCACCAACTAGAGTCTGTAAACGATCAGATATATTTTGAATCCATTGCTTTTCTTTTTTATCAATATTCATTCCGCTAGCAACAAAACTGGCAGTCGAGGAAGTTTCAATAGATGTAATGGTATTGAGCCCTGATGCTAAGTGTTCACAGCCCTTGAATTCAAATAAAATAGAATCTTGTTGGGTCAAAATGAGATATCGAGATGGGGCATTGCGAGCAGTAAAAATTTGCATATTTCTAGCACCAGTTGTATAGCGAATATTAACTGCATCACTTAGTATACATGCATCAATTTCATGTAATTGCATTTGTTGTCTCACACGCTCAAGGCGATACTTTTGAAGTGTTAGAATATCTAAATCTGAGACCCGTAAATTATCGAGAGTCACTAAATTAGAGTTATCAGTCCGATCTGCATGCCAGTCTAATTCAGCCACTTACATATAATATTCTATAAAAAGTGATTTTAAACAATAAATAATTGTTAAGAATGAACCAACTAAGCTATAAAATAAAAATATGAAAATTTTAGTTGTTGGTGGGGCAGGTTACATTGGTTCTCATATGTTAAAACGTTTTCAAGACACAGAACATAAAGTAGAGGTTTTAGATAACTTATCTACCGGATTTGAAACGAACTGTCTTGATTTCACATTACATAAATGTGATCTCGCTAACAGAGAAAAAGTTTATTCAATTTTACAAAATAATTATGATTTAGTTATGCACTTTGCATCATACATCAATGTAGGTGAATCTTACATTAATCCAAAAAAGTATTATGAAAATAATGTTGTTAATACTTTAAATCTTCTAAATTGTATGGTTGATTTAAAGATACTCAATTTTGTTTTTTCTTCTTCCGCAGCTGTTTATGGAGAACCAAAATCAAATCCTATTTCTGAAAATCATCCAATGACTCCGGTTAATCCATATGGTCAAACTAAAGCGATAGTAGAAAATATTTTAAAAGATTATGACAACTCTTATGGTTTAAAATCAATAAGTCTTAGATACTTTAATGCTTGTGGTGCCCACTCAGATGGATCGATTGGTGAGAGACACGATCCTGAAACTCATTTAATTCCATTAATTCTTCAAGTTGCTTCTGGTAGAAAAGATAAAATTACTATTTATGGTGATGATTATCCAACAAAGGACGGCACCTGTATTAGAGATTATATTCATGTGATGGATTTAGCTGAAGCACATTTGTTAGGATTAAATAAACTATCTCAATCCCAATTATCTGAAGTTTATAATATAGGTAATAGTCAGGGTTTTAGCGTGAGAGAAATTATTGAGGCAGCTAAAAAAATAACTGGTAAAAAAATGGATATTGAAATTCAGAGTAGACGAAAGGGTGATCCAGCTAAATTAGTTGCAGATAATCAAAAAATCAAATCTGAATTAAATTGGACAGCTAAAAACTCTGATCTAGATAAAATAATATCATCTGCTTGGCAATGGGAACAAAAATTGCTTACATTTAACCAATAATTACTCGAAACTTACAAAAATTATCTTTATATTAAAGAAAGTTATATAACTAAACAAAATGCTATATATCTCAATTTAGCATTCAAGGAGGGAAATAAAATGAGAAAAATCTTAGCTACGTTAATTGCTATAGCAAGCTTAGGTTATTCTTCTGCTTTTGCTGGAACTTTAGTCATAAATACTGACTTAACAGACTCGGCACCAAAAGCTGCTTTTGAGTGGGCTTTTAAAAAGTTTCAAGAAGAAAATCCTGATGTAACTATTGAAGTAAATAACTTTGATCATGAAGGTTATAAGCAAGCAATTAGAAATTTTTTAACCACAAATCCACCAGATGTATTCAACTGGTATGCTGGTAACAGGATGTTACCTTTCGTAAGAGCTGGCCTTGTAGAAGATGTATCTGATATTTGGTCTGATACTGGATGGGTAGACGGAAACCTTACAGAAGGTATGTCACATGCCAAAAAACCAATGACAATTGGCGGTAAACAATGGGGAATTCCTTACACATACTACCAGTGGGGTGTTTATTATAGAAAAGATATTTTTACTGCTAACGGTATCTCAGTGCCAACCACTTGGGATGAATTTGTAGCTGCTTGCGCAACACTAAAAGCTGCAGGTGTAACTCCGATTACTATTGGATCAAAATATCTTTGGACCACTGCTGGTGTTTTTGATTATTTAAACTTAAGAACAAATGGTTACGAATTCCATATGGCTTTAACTAAAGGAGAGATCCCTTATACAGATCCTAGGGTTCATGCTGTTTTTGATAAATGGGATGAATTAGTCAAGCCAGGTTATTTTTTAGAAAACCACGCATCGCTAGCATGGCAAGAGGCTATTCCTCCAATGGTGAATGGCGAGGCGGCTATGTATGTAATGGGTAACTTTTCTGTTGCTTTATTTAAAGAAGGCGGCTTAAGAGACTCAAATCTTGGCTTTTTCCAGTTCCCAGAAATAACCCCGGGTATCCCTATGGCTGAAGAGGCACCAACTGATACAATGCACATTGCTTCAGGCGCTAAAAACAAGAAAGATGCAAAGAGGTTCCTAATCTTTTTGAGCAGAGCTGATGTTCAAGAAGAGATGAATAAAACTCTTGGACAGCTTCCTGTTAATAGTGGTTCCAAAGTTGATCCAGATCCTTTTTTAGAGGCAGGTTTGGATATGTTAAACAACGCATACGCTATGGCGCAATTCTACGATAGAGATGCACCAGCCGAAATGGCATCTGAGGGAATGAAGGGTTTTCAGGAGTATATGGTAAACCCAGATAGAAGAGATAAAATTCTTGAGCGTTTAGAAAAAGTACGTCAAAGAGTTTATAAATAATCAATTAAAAAGGAGGTGGTGCGAAAACACCACCTCTTAAAAACTTGCCTAATTCAATCCAATTATCTTACAGAAAATCCTCTTGGTGGAAGCGCAATCAACAAAGATTAACACCATTTATTTTTTTAGCTCCAGGCCTTTTGCTATTTATAGTTTATGTAATTTGGCCAATCTTTAATTCTTTGTATATATCTTTATTACAATGGGATGGATTATCTCCCGCAATATTTGTTGGCATTTCTAATTATCTTGAATTATTGGATGATGAATACTTTTATATTTCTTTGATGAATAATTTAAAATGGTTAATTTTCTTTATGTTGGCTGTTCCTATAGGTTTAGGTTTAGCTATTTTTTTAAATCAAACAATTTTTGGAATAAGATTAATTAAGTCTCTTTTCTTTTTTCCATTTGTAATTTCACAAGTAGTGATAGGAATCATTTTTGCTTGGTTTTATAATCCCCGAGGAGTTATTGGTCCATTTCTTGAATATATTGGTTTGGGCAATTATGCGATATTGGCTGATGAAAATTTTGCCACATATGGAATTATTTTTGCAGGTATATATCCCCAAATAGCCTATTGTATGATTTTATATTTAACAGGATTAAATAATCTTAACACAGATCAAATTGAAGCTGGAAGAATGGACGGCGCTAAGGGTTTTTCTTTATTTCGAAATATTATTTTGCCTCAATTAAGACCAGCAACATTTTTAGCAATTGTTGTGACTGTAATTGGATCCCTTAGAAGTTTCGACATGGTAGCAATTATGACTCAAGGAGGCCCTTGGGGCTCTACTAATGTTTTGGCTTATTATATGTTTGAGACAGCATTGAGCGAATACGGCTACAGAATGGGGTATGGGTCAGCAATCGCAGCAGTTTTATTTACAATAATGATGTTTTACATATTGTTTTTCATTTATCGGATGTACCAAAGTGAAAAAAAAGGACTTTAATTAATGTTTCCTATTCCAATACAAAAAAGACCACTTATCAATCAAATCTCATATAAAATTTTAATTCCTATTTCTTTGCTAATATGGCTAGTCCCTTTGATTGGTATTATGCTTACTGCTATTAGAGGCTTAGGTGATATTACACAAGGAAACCTATGGGGGATTCCGAGTGAGTTTCTTTTATTTAGTAATCTAAAAGATGTTTTTACTAACACTCCAATGATCTCTTATATTATGAACAGTTTTAAAATTACTATTCCAACAATGATTGGAGCAGTGGCATTGAGTTGTATGACGGGATTTGCCTTAGCTGCTTATAAATTTAAGGCAAATTTATTTATCTTTTTTACTTTTATAGCTGGGAATTTTGTTCCTTTTCAAATTTTAATGATCCCTGTAAGAGATTTGACTTTTCAAATGGGTCTATATGATACTGTTGCTGGACTGGTTTTGTTTCACGTAGCTTTCCAAACTGGTTTTTGCACCTTATTTATGAGAAACTTTATTAAAGCTCTCCCAAGTGAATTATTTGAAGCTGCAAGAATGGATGGTACTTCTGAATTTAAAATTTTTTTAAAAATAGTACTTCCTCTCACACGTCCTGCTATAGCGGCTCTATGTGTTTTAATTTTTACTTTTATTTGGAATGATTTTTTCTGGGCAACAGTTTTGATACAAGGACATCATGCAATGCCAATTACGGCTGGATTAAAATCCTTGAATGGACAATGGATATCTGCCTATCACCTTCTCTCAGCTGGATCGATAATGGCCGCAATCCCGCCTGTCATTATGTTTTTCTTAATGCAAAAACATTTTATTGCAGGTTTAACTTTAGGCGCTAGCAAGGGTTAGTTATGATAAAAATTGTATTTATTGGAGCGGGTAGCACTGTTTTTATGAAAAATATTTTAACTGATGTTTTGTTGGAACCAGAACTTCAATCATCACATATTGTTCTCCATGATATTGATGATAAACGACTTCAAACCTCTCAATTAGTAGCTGAGAAAGTATCTTCTACTATTGGATCCTCAGCCATAATTGAAACGAAGGCAGAACGTAAAGAAGCACTCAAAAATGCTGATTTTGTTATAGTTATGATCCAAGTGGGTGGTTATAAACCCTCGACTGTTATCGATTTTGAGATACCTGCTAAATACGGACTTCAACAAACAATTGCAGATACTCTGGGCATTGGAGGAATTATGAGAGGATTACGAACAGTTCCAGTTCTTGTTGAAATAGCAAAAGACATGATGGAGTTATGTCCTCAAGCATTAATGCTTCAGTATGTAAATCCTATGGCGATAAACTGCTTGGGCCTCTCTCATTTTGTCCCTGAGCTAAAATATGTTGGCTTATGCCACTCCGTGCAAGGGACTGCTGCAGATTTAGCAAGAGATATAGGTGAGGATATTAATCAAATTCAATATGAATGCTCTGGAATTAATCACATGGCCTTTTATACAAAGTTTGAAAAAAAATTAGCCAATGGATCAACCCAAGACCTATATCCACAAATACAACAAGTTGGCAAAGAAGGTTCTTTTGGACCTAACTGGGATGGCTGTACCAATCATGTTCGCTATGAGATTTTAGAAAGACTTGGATATTTTGTAACTGAATCTTCAGAACATTTTGCTGAGTATACTCCTTGGTTCATTAAGAATCATCAACAGGGATTATTAAAAGATTTTAATATTCCTATTAATGAATATATCCGTCGTTGTGAAAAACAAATTCAAGAATGGGATGAACAAGAACAACAATTACTTAGTAATCAAGAGTTAGTTTGCGAGAAATCCTTAGAATATGCTTCTAGAATTATTCTTAGTATGGTGACAGGTAAGAAAGATCTCATTTATGGAAATGTTTTGAATACAAATTTGATACCTAATCTTCCCGCCAATAGTTGTGTGGAGGTTCCCTGTCTTGTAAGAAAAAATGAATTAGTTCCTCAATCGGTAGTACCCCTTCCAATGCATTTAGCAAACCTCATTCAGACAAATATCAATGTTCAACAACTAACAGTTGAAGCTTTAAAGACTCAAAAAAAAGAAACCGTGTATCATGCTGCCATGCTTGACCCTCATACAGCAGGAGAGTTAAGTCTTGATCAAATATGGAAGATGGTGGATGAATTAATTGAAGCTCATGGCTCTATGCTTCCCGCATTATCTTAAATGAGCAAATTATTTATAGAGACGATTGATCGTGGAGATGGAAAAAAACTTCATCTTTATAGTCAAAATAAACCTAAATATAAGACTTTTTCAGGATTACCACCAGTAGAGGGTAATCAAACCCATCTTCGATTTCACCCCACCCGCTCTGAATGGGTGGCTTATTCTACTTCTAGGCAAAATAGAACATTTCTTCCAAATGCGATGGAGTGTCCTTTATGTCCGATGGACTCAGAGGAAAAGGCAAGTGATATTCCTGTAGATAAATATGAGGTTGCTATTTTTACTAATCGTTTTAGCTCTCTTCGTATGGAAGAAACTCATGTTCCTGAATTAGAAATATCGACACAATCTGCTACCGGTACATGTGATGTTATCTCTTATAGTTCAAACCATAAAGACCAATTTTCTGAATTGCCACAAGAACGCATCGAGTTGATTTTAAAAGCTGTAGCTCATAGAAGCAAAGAACTCTTCAATAATTCACATATAGAATATGTACTTCCATTTGAAAATAAAGGTAAAGAAATCGGCGTTACGCTAGAACATCCACATGGTCAGATTTATAGCTTTGGACATATTCCTGAGACAATAAAAAAACAATCTGAAAATCAAATACAAAACCCTTTATCAGAAATAATTGCTCGAATTCCCAAAGAATTAATTTTACATGAAAATACTTCAGGTGTTTGTTTTGTTCCCCGTTGGGCTAGATATCCTTTTGAGATTTGGGTTATTCCCCATCGCCGTGTATCACAAGTTTATGATTTAGATGATGAAGAAATGAAAAACCTATCTCGTCTTTTATTAGAGTCTTCCAAAATGCTA
Source organism: Alphaproteobacteria bacterium (assembly GCA_045560885.1). Lineage (GTDB taxonomy): Bacteria > Pseudomonadota > Alphaproteobacteria > HIMB59 > HIMB59 > HIMB59. The sequence continues at coordinate 1,252 of JBJKYU010000065.1, read as the reverse complement.
GATAAAGTTTTCAATGAACCAATGCCTTATACACTTGCTTGGCAATTAGCACCAAAGGGATATCAGGATAGCCATCATCTGCATTGGTGTTTTCAGCCTATTAAACGTTCTAAGACAAAATTAAAATATCTAGCTGGTGTGGAACAGATTACTGGTTTTTATTTAGTCGATCTCCCCCCTGAACGTTCAGCGAGAATTCTTCGAGGAGAAGAGCAGCCCGATGAGTAGCGCTCAGCTATTTCATTCTTTTTTTCAAAAAGAACCCTCGATTACAACTTCAGCTCATGGACGAGTAAATCTAATAGGGGAACACACGGATTATAATAATGGTTTTGTTTTACCTTCGCTCATTTCGCAATCATTACAAGTAAGCATTAGCCTCAGAGATGATGATAAAATAATTGGAATTTCAAGCGAATTTGGTGAATTACAATCTTCAATTTCTTCATCAAATGATGGAACTTGGTTAGATTTTGTAAGAGGTGCCATTTATTTTTGTCAAAATATATCACCCTCTATTAAGGGAATGGAGGTTGCCGTAAGTTCAAGTATTCCCTCTGGATCGGGGCTTTCTTCTTCTGCTGCTTTGGAAATTGCCTTATTGAGAGCAATATCGCAATTAAAGGATCTCACAATTCAATCAGAAGAAATGGCAAAAATAGGTCAGCAAATAGAGCACCAATTTGTAGGAACCCAGTGTGGGATCATGGATCAGATGGCATCTGCTTGTGGAACATTTGGACAAGCTATTTTTTTAGATTGTGAAAATCTTCAAACTAAATCCATCCCAGTTTTTTCGCATCACAGTTTTGTCATTTTTCATTCAGGCAGCACGCGAAAACTTTCTCATGGTAAATACAATGAACGAAAAAATGAAACTTTAAAAGCATCAGAGATTTTAGAGGTTTCCTCTCTTCGTCATGCTGTTATTGATCAATTAACGAAAATCGAGGATCCAATTATAAATAAAAGAGCAAAACATATTATCTCCGAAAATGATCGTGTGCTTAAAGCAGTTTCTTGTCTAGAACAAGATGATCCTATCTCTTTTGGTGAATTAATGAATTTGAGTCATCATTCGATGAGAGATGACTATGAGATCTCCAGTGATGAATTAAATCAGGTGGTTGAATCAGCAAATAAAAATGGCGCCTTAGGAGCAAGACTTACTGGTGCTGGCTTTGGAGGATGTGTCGTGATATTGGCTGCTAATAAAGAATTACGATCAGTTTCAAATTCAGTTTTAGAAGAT
>JBJKYU010000064.1:0-23681 GCA_045560885.1 Alphaproteobacteria bacterium | reverse complement strand
TATTTGGTCAGCGTCGATAATTAATAAAGTGCTTAAATTTCTTAAAGGGGCAATCTTACTTGCCCCTTTTTTTTTATTCCTTCCCCTAACTTCACAAGCTTACACAACACATCTTTTTTGTGAGTGTGTTTATACTTACCCGGAAGATCCTGCAGGGCCTATGGAGTTATGTCCATTAGATGCCGACGTAGATGTTTATGTGGATGCAGATATTGGTTTTTTTCAATTTGGTAAAAACGATGCGTGGGACCCAATAAGTGTCTCGGATGAATTGATTGTTGTAGAGGCCTTTTCTCAAGAGGATGGTTTTACCCAAAGAATTACAGCATCGCTTAATCGGTTTAATGGCAAATTACTTGTTCACTATGATGGATATTTTGATGATTATGGTAATAGTGTCTTTTCAGATTTGCATTATTGCAGTTTAACGCCTGGTGAACAGCAATTTTAAATACCAGTTTCTTTTACTTTTTTCTTAGCTAATATCGCGACGTGATTGGTTATGTCTTAGCTATCAGTGCTGCTGCGATTTGGTCTGCTGTTGCGCTTTCTGCTACTCGAATAGTTCGCTACTTTGGTAGCTATAATTACAACTTATTAAGATTATTAGCAATAATCGTAATTTTTTTTCCGTATGTTTTTTTGAAATGGGAGCCTCTATATTTTGAAAATTCTATTTTCTTAGCAATTTTTTTATCTTCTGTAATTGGCATCATTATCGGAGATACTTTTTTGTTTATTTGTTTAAAACGATTAGGGCCTCGAAGACAAGCATTACTTTTTTCCATGCAAATACCATTTACGATTATTCTCGCCGAGGTTTTTTTACAATCACTCCCTTCTACTACTGAGCTCATTGGATGTGCTTTAATCTTCTCAGGAATTATTATTGCGATACAATTTAATCGCACGATCCCCAATGATGACTTAGAAAATATTCAAGGAAATAAATATACAGGTTTGTTTGCAGGTATTGGGTTAGCGCTGTGTCAATCCATAGGAATTATTTTAATGAAACCAGCACTTGTTTCGACTGATCCTATTATAGTCTCGTATCTTCGAGTAATTGTGGCAGCTATTATTATGTTTGGCAGTTTGTTTTTTATTAAAAATAATCAGCTGTGGGAGAAAATGAAAGATTATAAAAAAACAATCTTTAGTATTTTTTTAGGATTTATGGGCATGGGAGTAGGAATGACGATGCTGATTTATGCTTTAAAATTTGGAAACCCTGGTGTGATTTCTACTTTATCCAGCACCATGCCGATCATGATCATACCTATTCTTTGGATTGTCACTAAAAACTATGCTGGACATTTGGCTGTTATCGGGGCTGGGCTTACTTGTCTTGGGGCTGGGATAATCTTTTTGGCTTAATCCGCGCCTTTTTCGACGTTGACGATTTTTAAATCTTTGGTCTGTTTAATTTGAGTTTGAAGGATTTTATTTAAAGGATCGCGGCTTAAATATTTCTTAAATTGTTTTTGGCTTTTAGTTGCCTGATCGGTATTACCTTCAGTAATGGCAATTAAAGCTTCGCGTAAATGCTCTAATCCCTTTTGTTCATTGGATAATTTATATCGCATATACGCTGCTCTTGGATAAATAAAGAGCTTGGTAAAAGCGTACGAAAACAAAATTAACAAAACTAGAAACGTAATAAAAACAAATAAGAATTGGACGATCGGAATACTGAGTTGCCACATACCCAAGACTAAAGAAAGATTACCTGCATTATTAAAAAAATAAAATAACGAGCCATAGCCAGAGACAAAAATAATTAAAATAATCAAAAGACGGATCATTAAATCATATTCTCCAAAAAGATCTGCTGATTGTTATAAGCCTGAGCTAATTCATAGGAAGATTTAAAAAATATTTTTTGATTTGGGCTCAGTTTTTCATATTCAATCAGGGCGAGATCATATTGTCTGTTCATTAGTGTGTTGATATATGCGGCCATAGGGCTAGTGGTATTTTTGGCAATATTAATTTCAAAGATATTTTCAATAATTTTTTTCAACCAAGAAAAGTTATTATTTTTCATAAACTCTTCTTCTACAAATCGTTGTTCACTTTGATTAATTTGTTGGAGTAAGTAAGTGTAATCCGGCAGTGTTAATAACTCTTCAAATTTTTGATCTTGAAAGAATAAATATTGGTTTTGTAATTTTTGGACATGTTTGTTTCGAGTTTGTTGCTGATCAATGTTGGTAATGATTTGATTAATCGAAAGAATAAGTTCATATGCTTCATCGTTAGATAGAACAACTTGTTGTGGGGGTTCAGCGGGTTGAACGATTGTGGATTGAGGGATATTTTGAACGTTTTCGGCTAACTCTAAAATTAAATTTTCTAGGCGATCGACTTTGGCTTGTAATTCTTCACTATTGGTATCTAAAACAGGCTGAACTTCTGCTAGGTTGGGGACTGACGTTTCGCTATTATTTGATTGCTTTGTAGTTTGAAAGGTTAGAATGTTATTTTGGTAGAGATAAGTCCCCCCTCCTGCCACTATTATAAATAAGACGATTAGAAGAAAAAAGGTTTCGCTGCCAAAAGCTTTTTTTTACTGAATCTTTTTGATTTTCAGCCATGAATTAAGAATCTATATTTTTTTTATATTAATGAAAGTTTTAGCAATAGAAAGTTCTTGTGATGATACCTCCTTTGCAGTGGTCAATGATGATAAGAAGGTTGATTTTCATGAAACCATCAATCATCGCAAATTTCACCGTGAACATGGCGGTGTAGTGCCTGAAATGGCGGCCCGTCAGCATCTTGATATCCTGGATCATTTATCAAAATTTCAAAAAAAAATAAATTTTGCCAACATTGATGCAATTGCTTCAACTTATGGACCGGGTTTAATAGGTGGGCTTATTGTAGGTTCCTCTTTTGCTAAAGGTTTGGCCCTCTCCCATCAAAAAAAAATAATTCCCATTAATCACCTACAAGCTCATTTATTATCACCTCGTCTTGTCTCGAAGCTATCGTTTCCTTATTTGTGTTTGCTGGTATCTGGGGGAAATACAGCACTCGTTCTTGTGAAAAGTGCAAGAAAATTTATCACGCTTGGTTCTACCATTGATGACTCGGCTGGAGAGTGTTTTGACAAAGTTGCAAAAGCAATGAAACTGGGATACCCAGGAGGGCCTGTCATTGAAAAATTAGCATTGGACGGGGATCCGTCTACTTTTAATTTGCCTCAGCCTTTATCAAAAGTAAAAGACTGTAATTTTTCTTTTTCTGGATTAAAAACTTCTGCTATTCAAGTCATTAAAAAAAATAAATTACAAAAAAAGTTTTTAAAAGATTTTTCTGCCTCTTTCCAATTTACAGTCGGCGAAATTTTTTTAAATAAAATCAATAATGCTTTTACTGAGCTTGAAAAAAAGAAAATAAAAATTAAAGATTTTTCTATTTGTGGAGGTGTTGCCGCTAATCAATATATCAATGGGTTGTTAAAAAACTTTATTAAAGATAAGGGTATTGCTTATCATCAAGTACCCATGGCGTATTGCACCGACAATGCCGCGATGATTGGTTGGAATGCAATTGAGATTTTAAAATCTAGTAAAAATAAATTTAATAATTACAATGTGAGACCTAGTCCCAATACACTTATTCATGAAAACTTCTAAAAATTATTGGTTAATGAAATCTGAACCTGAGACTTGGTCGTGGGAGCAGCAAAAAAAGAAAAAAGTAGAACATTGGGATGGTGTTCGAAATTATCAGGCGGCTAACTTCATGAAACAGATGAAAAAAGGTGATGAGTGTTTATTTTATAGCTCTGTCTCTGAAAAAGCGATTAAAGGAATTATGACTGTGGTTAAAGAGTATTACCCTGATCACACTGATAAAAAAGGCATTTTTGGAATGGTCGATGTTAAATATGTCAAAGATTTAAAAGAGGTTACCTTAGCTGAAATTAAAGCTGATCCTTATTTTGATGATTTTCCTTTAGTTAAACAATCTCGTTTAAGTGTGATGCCTGTGAAATTGAACCAATGGAAAAAATTGCTTAAGATGAGTGAGAAAAAATGAAAGACTTTCCTTTAAGTAACCCCCTACTCACTCAAGAACAATACGATCGAATGTATGCAGAGTCTTTTGCGAACAAAGAACATTTTTGGTCAAAAATTGCCAAAGAGCAAGTCACTTGGTTTAAGGATTTTACCAAGATTAAAAATACTAATTATGAGGGAGATGTTTCCATTAAATGGTTTGAAGATGGAGAATTAAACGTTTGTTATAATTGCGTAGATCGACATGCTGAGCAAAAACCCGATGATACGGCCATCATTTGGGAGGGAGATGATCCTAGCCAATCCAAAACCTATACCTATAAAGAATTACAAAGTGAGGTTAGTCGATTTGCCAATGTTTTAAAAAAACTTGGAGTGAAAAAAGGTGATCGCGTTACTATTTATCTGACGATGACTCCAGAGGTAGCATTTGCGATGCTGGCGTGTACTCGCATTGGTGCTATTCACTCTGTGATCTTTGGTGGATTTGCACCAGAGTCAATTGCAGGGCGTATTCAAGATTGCCAATCTCAATTTGTTATTACCGCCGATGAGGGGCTCAGAGGTGGAAAAACTATCCCTTTAAAAAAATATATTAATACAGCTCTAGAAAGTTGTGATGACTCGATTAAAACATTAGTCGTTCGTTACACAAATACTCAAGATGACCTTCATCAAAAAAATGATTTTTATTATGATGAGTTACTAAAAGAAGTTGATGATCAATGTGCATGCGAGCCAATGAATGCTGAAGATCCTTTATTTATTTTATACACTTCTGGTTCGACTGGAAAACCAAAAGGTGTTTTACATACAACAGGAGGTTATTTAGTCTACGCCTCTTTTACTCATAAATACTCTTTTGATTACCATCCAGGAGATGTTTACTGGTGTACTGCAGATGCGGGCTGGATTACAGGCCACTCTTATTCTTTATATGGTCCGCTTGCCAACGGCGCTCAAACGCTACTTTTTGAAGGTGTGCCTAACTATCCTGACTTTTCAAGATTTTGGAAAGTGTGCGATAAGCACAAAGTTAATATTTTCTATACTGCGCCAACAGCAATACGCGCATTAATGAAAGAAGGAAGTGATTTTGTCACTCAATGTGATTTATCTTCACTTCGAATTTTAGGGACAGTGGGTGAGCCGATTAACCCTGAGGCTTGGAATTGGTATTCTAGCGTCGTTGGAAAAGGTAAATGTCCTGTTGTCGATACTTGGTGGCAAACAGAAACAGGAGGCCATTTAATTTCTCCCATACCAGGAGTCACTAAACTCAAACCCGGAAGCGCGACACATCCCTACTTTGGAATTGAGGCAGCGATTGTCGATGATAATGGAAATATTTTAGAGGGAGAGTGTGAAGGCAAGCTTTGTATGTTAGATAGTTGGCCTGGTCAAATGAGAACGGTTTATGGAAATCATCAACGATTTATAGAAACATATTTTAGTCAGTTTAAAGGAAAATATTTCACTGGAGATGGTTGTCGTCGTGACAAAGATGGTTTTTATTGGATAACAGGGCGTGTTGATGATTGTATTAATGTGTCAGGTCACTTATTGGGCACTGCTGAAATAGAGAGTGCCTTTGTAGAGCATGCGCTCGTATCAGAAGCAGCAGTCGTAGGATACCCTCACGATATCAAAGGCCAGGGAATTTATGCATACGTCACTACTAATACGGGAGTAGAAGTCAGTGATGAATTAAAAAAAGAACTGACACTGTGGATACGCCAAAAAATTGGGCCTATTGCAACACCTGATAAAATTCAATTTGCACCTGGACTACCTAAAACTAGATCAGGTAAAATAATGAGAAGAATTCTTCGCAAAATCGCATCCCATAAGGAAGATCAATTGGGAGACACTTCAACGCTTGCTGATCCAGGAGTGGTGCAATCTTTAATAGACGGGTCTAAAAATATCTAATCAATCAGATATTGCTAATTTATATCAATCGATAAGACGTATTGATGAAGGCGGTAGTATTGATGCTGCAGTTGAAAAATTTGATCCTATTAAAAGAGGATTTTTATTCTTAGCGATTCAAGAGTATTATCGCAATTTTGAAAATTTTAATTTAATACTCACAAAATATATCAGTGAAAGAACCCCAAAAAATATTTTAATCATTCTTAAAATAAATTTAGTACTTATTTTTTTTTCCAAGAAACCTCATCACGCAATAGTTCATGATGCTGTAGAATTTTCAAAACAATTTGATAAATCTAAACTCATCAATGCTGTTTTAAGAAATATCCTTCGAGATCAGGAAAATTTAATAATAGAAAAAAATCTTCCTGATAATTTTCAAAAAACTTTAGATAAAATATTTTCTAGTAATAAAATTAGAGAATATCTATACCAAACCTTTTTTGCAAAACCTGTTGATTTTCAAATTAGTCTTAGTGACCATAAAGAGGCTATTTATGGCAAAAGAGTTCTGCCTTTAAAATCAAAATTACTTAAAAATTGTTTTGTTCAAGATATTGGAAATTATGAAGTCATTCATGCCACTCATCAATTTTTTCAATCAAAAAAAATACTTGATGTATGTTCCGCCCCTGGGGGCAAATCTATACTTTTGCACTCTTTAGGTTATGAAGTGGATTGTATTGATAAGTCAAATTCTCAAATCATTAAATTTAAAGAAAATTTAAAGAGATTAGACCTAAATTTAAATATTCAAAAAAAAGATTTTTTAAAATTTACAAGTAATCAAAGTGTTCAATCTATTCTTTTAGATGCCCCGTGTAGTGCTCTTGGAACCTTCCGTCGTAATCCTGATGTTGCCTCAAAAATCAATCAATCAAAACTAAAACGAAACCAAAAAATTCAAATACAAATGCTCGACAAAGCAATTAACATTTTAGATGAAAATGGGATAATTGTTTATATTGTATGCTCTTTTCATCCCTTTGAGACAATCAATGTCATTGATAAAATCACTCAAAAACATAAGAATATCCGTACACTTAATTTACAATCTGATAAAATGATAAAAAGACAGAATGGATATTTTATCAATCCACTCCAATTCAAAGATTTGGGTGGCTCTGATATATTTTTTGTATCGGTATTAGAAAAAACAAAATGAGCACAACAATATCACCCTCCATACTTGGCGGTTCCTTTGCAAATATGCAAGATACGATCAAATTAATTGATCAGTCCAAGGCAGAATATATTCATTTTGATGTAATGGATGGGGATTTTGTTCCTAACTTAACTTTCGGGCCACAATTTATTTCAAATGTTCGCCAATATTCAAAGAAAATCTTTGATGTACACTTAATGATCAATCGTGTTGGAAAATTTCTAGAAGACTATATAAAAGCTGGCTCAGATATAATTACTTTTCATTTAGAAATAGATGAGGATATAAAAGAATTAATCTCCAGAATTAAAACTAATAATATTAAATGTGGAATTGCCATCAAACCAGCAACTCCTTGGGAGGAACTTAAACCTTATCTGAACGATATTGATCAAATTATCATTATGACTGTTGAGCCAGGCTTTGGTGGCCAAAAATTTATGGAAGATCAATTATTAAAAATTGAACAGTTAAAAAAGTATATCTCTCACAATCAACTTCATATTGATTTAGAAGTTGATGGCGGAGTTAATTACGAAACAGGAAAAAAATGTGTTGACGCTGGAGCAAACATTTTAGTTGCGGGATCTTTTTTATTTAAACAAGAAAATTTAACACAATCATCTGATCAACTCTTTGATTTTTTTAACTAATGACGAAAAACGTAATTATTTCAGTTTACGATAAAACAGATTTGGAAATTATCGCTAAATTTTTAATAAAAAAAAAATTTACAATATACTCTACTGGCGGAACCTCTGGTTTTTTGAAAAAAAATAATATTCCTCATATTGAAATTTCTAAATACACAAAACAAAAAGAAATATTAGGCGGCAGAGTAAAAACACTTCACCCTAAAATCTTTGGGGGTCTCTTAGGGACCACATCTCAGGGCCATCAAAAAGAATTACAATCGGAAAAAATTGTTAATTTCGATATGTTAATAATCAATTTGTACCCCTTTGAGGAAACAATTAAAAAAACCAACAAGTCTGATGAAATTATCGAAATGATTGATATTGGTGGCCACAGTCTTATAAGAGCAGCAATTAAAAACTTTACTAAAACAACAACTTTGGTCAGCCCAGCTGATTACAAACAAATTATTCGTAAATTGCCAAATTCTAAAATTGAAAAGAAAAAATACGCGATAAAAGCATTACAACATATTACACAGTATGACATCGCCATAGCTAACTGGTTTCAAGGAATAAAAACTGAAGAATATCCATTACGGTATGGCGAAAATCCTCAGCAAAAAGCAATTGCATTAGTTAATGATAATAGCTTTGAACAAGTAAGTGGTGAAAAAAAATTAAGTTATAACAATCTCCTAGACTTAGATGCAGCCATTAATATTGCTTATCATTCATCTTCCAAAGAAAATATTTGTACGATTGTTAAACATAATATCCCCTGTGGTGGTGCTATTAAAAAAAACCAAAAAGATAGTTATCTTAAAGCCTTAGCTGGAGATCCTTTAAGTGCCTTTGGTGGGATAGTTGCATTCAATCAAAAACTAACATTAGAAACAGCTAAGCAACTAATGAAAAATTTTTATGAGGTTATTGCGGCACCTGGGTTTGAAAAAGACGTTATAAAATTATTACAAACAAAAAAAAATCTTAGAATATTAAAAGTCAGAAAATTTAAAAACACAACAGAGCAAAGATCTATTTTCGCAGGGGCCCTCATCCAAGATAGTAATACCAAAAAATCTAAAATAAAACCTATCTATGGAACTAATAGGTTAAATAAAGATCAACTAAATTTTTTTGTCAATATTCTTAAATATATTAAATCTAATGCAATAGCTTTATTCGACAGTGATAGTTTAGTTTCACAGTCTGGGGGGCAAACATCCAGAGTAGATGCTCTTCAGAATTGTTTTTATAAATTAAAGCAGAAACATGATTATAAAAAATTTAAAAACTTGTCTTTATTTTCTGATGCTTTTTTTCCATTTACTGACTCTTTAGAATTTATAAAAAAAGAAAAGATAAAAATTAATATTTTTGCTCCTATGGGATCACGAAACGATGAAAAGATTGAGTCTTATGTAAAAAGAAATAAATTAAATTTTTTTAGGTTAAGTGATCGTCATTTTAAACATTGATCGAAATTTTTAAAAACACTCCCCCAAAAAGTAAATTTATTTTAATGAAAAGATATGAGAATGTCTCATTTCAACAACAATACTCGATAAAGATAATTGAGGATTTTTTTCAAAAATTTCCAGAAGAAAGACAGGGAAGAAAAAACTTCAAAGATAAAGAAATACAAAACGTAAAATTATTGATATACGAGAAGATCATAAAAAAGGCCTATAGAATAAAAGCAGACTGTGTTGGAAATATAAAAGAAAAAACTCTTCCAAAAAATATTACAATTACAGTCTCTTATTTTAAAAAAACATGAATGATAACAAGATTTTATTTGTTGACTTAGATGGGACATTAATTAAAGAGGATTTGTCTAATTTGGCTTTTTCACACTCTTTAAATAATTTTCCTATGAGAACTTTATTTTACTTATTTGTTTTTTTGTTTAGAGGGAAGTCCTATTTGAAAGAAAAAATTTCAAAAAATTTCGAAGTTCCTTTCCAAAAATTATCTTTTAATAAGGCGGCTTTTGACTTCATCAGAGAGCAAAAAAATCGTCATCGGGTAGTTTATCTAATATCTGGAAGTCACCAGACACTTGTTGACCAGATGAATAGGCATTTAAATATTTTTTTTGAGTCTTTTGGCACTAGAGATAATTTTAATATGGTCGGTCATAATAAGGTTCGTTTTATAAAAGAAAATTTAAAAATTCATGATTTTGATTATTTGGGTAACAGTCATAAAGATCTCCCTATTTGGAAATATACAAAAAAATCTATTCATACAAATGCAACTCAAAAATTAATTAAAACTATAAAATCACTAGATTTTGAAGATAGAGAAATTCCAGCAAACTTTAATTAAATGACAGTAATAACTTTTGGACAAGTGTTTATTGTTTGCTTGTTAGGGGGCCATGTCTCCTGGTCCAAGTATGGCAGTAGTTATACATAATGCAATTTTTAAAGGAAGATATAATGGTATTTTAACTTCAATAGGTCATGGGATAGGTATCACAATTTATGCAACATTTGCGGTTTTAGGTTTAGGTTTAATTATAGAAACCAACATAATTATTTTTAATATTTTAAAAATTCTATCAATTATTTTTCTAATATTTATTGGCATGAAATCAATTTTAAATAAAGAAAAATTAAATTTAGAAAAAAAAGATGTAAAAGAAAAAACTATTTCCTTTTTACAAGGATTTAGTATTTCAATTTTAAATCCTAAAATATTGGTATGGTTAATAGCCATTTATTCACAATTTATGTCTATACATAATGAGTTAATATTTAATATTTACTTGGTATCAATCGCTGGAATTGTAGATGCTTTATGGTATATCTTCTTTACCCTAGCTGTCACGACAGCTTCCGCATTAACTTTTTTTCAAACAAAAATATTGCTCATTAAAAAAATACAAGGCTTTCTTTTTGTGGCTATTGGTTTGGTGCTGTTAGTTAATTTATTTCAATAAAATTTATTGTTCTTAACTTTATAAATTAATATTTATTGTTATTCGTGACGCTTTTTTTACTACCCCATATTATAAACCAAATAACACCAACAACTATCATGCTGGTAATCCCTATTGGAATGGTCCACCACCCAGATCTATTAATATCATGTAATCTTCTTATCCAAACAGCAAGATAAGGAAGCAAAGTTAAAATATAAAAAACCCAATAAAACATTCCAAATATAGTATTGAATAAAAAATAGTCCATAATTGGAGCAATGGTTAAGCAGATTATATAAAATAAAATGAAATACCAAAATTCTGAGCGTGATGCTCTACCGCTAAAGGTTGCATATTTTTTAAAACAAATTTTAATTGCTTCAAAAAAATTCATAATAAAAACTAGCACAAAAATCTATTGAACTCTATTGATGAATTTATCAATAAATTAATTGATTACCATGATTTTGGAGCGGGCGAAGGGATTCGAACCCTCGACTTCAACCTTGGCAAGGTTGCGCTCTACCCCTGAGCTACGCCCGCTAATTAAAAGAATAATATTTATAAACTTCCTTAACAGGGCTATCAAGCTAAAAGCTTTCAATTAACTTAATGTATTGTAATTCAAGTATTTGATATTATTTCTATATTATGTCCTTTGTCATAGATGTTAATCAAGATCAATTTGTAGAGCAAGTTATTGAAAAATCCAAAACAACTCCTGTAATTGTTGATTTCTGGGCTCCATGGTGTGGGCCATGTAAGCAGCTTACCCCTGTATTAGAAAGTTTAGTAAATAAAAAAAATGGGAAGGTCATACTTGCTAAAATCAATGTTGATGAAAACCAAAGTATTGCTAGTCAATTAAACATCCAATCAATACCAACGGTTTATGGCTTTGTAGATGGTAAACCCATAGATGCTTTCCAAGGAGCTCAACCGGAAAGCAAGATTGAAGTAATGATAAATAAATTAATCGACTCAACACCTGGTAATGAGATTCCCAAACTGCTTGGGCAAGCAGATGATCTATTTAGAGATCAAAAATTTCAAGAGGCGCAGGAAATATATGAATCACTAGTTGGAATGGATCCTGGTAACCCTAAAGTCATTTGTGGATTATTAAGATGCTTAGTACAACTTAAAAAATATGAAGATGCTAAAGAAATGATGGAATCTTTAGATGATGAAACATTAAAAAATGAAGAGATAGCAAAAATTTATAAATTACTATCTAACATAGGTAATAACGGTGAGGGTGAGTTAGAAGAATTAAAATCTGTGGTTATCAATGAACCAAATAATAAAGAAAACAGATATGAACTTGCTGAAAAATATCTTTCATCAAATGAAATAGAACTTGGATTTAATGAATTGCTTACAATTTATGAACAAGACTCAAAGTGGAATGATGAGGCTGCTAAAAAAAAACTTTTAGAATATTTTGATATGCTTGGATTTACTGATCCAAAAGTTATTTCAGCACGAAAACAATTGTCAAAGCTGATGTTTAAATAATGGAAGATAGCACTAAAGAATTATTTGAAGTTAATGCTGATCAAATCCCTTCATCCATCCCTTTATTTCCCCTAGATAATGTACTGCTACTACCATTTGGTAAGTTACCTCTTAATATATTTGAGGAAAGATATATAAAAATGGTTTTTGATAGTTTAAAGAGCCATAGAATGATTGGTGTTATTCAGCCTAAAAATAATAATAATGAACTTTTTATGATGGGCTGTATTGGCAAAATTACCTCATTCATCGAAACTCCAGATTATAGAATAGTTCTAAACTTAGAAGGAGTTTGTCGATTTATCTTAAAAGAAAGAAATCTAACACCAAATGGTTATTATCAAGCAAACATTGACTACCATGATTATGCTGATGATTTGAATACTATGGAGCCTCAAATCGATAGAGACTCATTAATCACAAAATATGAAAATTTCTTTAAAATGAAAAAGCTTGAGATTGATAAGAATGTGTTGTCTGATACATCAAACCTTCAGTTACTATCCACCCTCGCAATGCTGGCTCCATTTAACAAAGTTGATAAACAAGCAATTCTAGAGTCGCCCAATCTTCTATCACGAGTTAGCACAATCAACTCAATTTTGGATCTAAACACTTTTCAAGTAGTTAGTAATAATAATTCTAATCAGCTCAACTAATTTTCCCCATAGCCTGCTTAATAAACAAATGTTTTAAGTAGGGAAACTGAGATAAAATGAAGTGGCTAGTTTTTACAATTGATTTTGTAATTGGATTTTGATTTTCATAAAGATGATTAAGCATGCTTGTAAATGATAAATAAATAAAATTTTCAATAATTCTCTTGGAAAAGTAATATTCATCAAAATTTTTTTCATCAATATCGTACTTATCTAAACATGAGCATAGTGTTTGGATATCTTTGATACCTAAGTTCCAACCTTGACCGGCGACAGGGTGGATAGAATGTGCCGTATCTCCAATTAATAAAATATCTTTTTTAATTGGTCTAGATATATGTGGCTTTATCGGGTAATAACTAATTGAAGGTCTCATATTAATATTTCCATGAGATGAATAAAAATTACTTTTTATCATAGTAAAAAGATCGCTAGAGCTCATTTTATTTTTTGTTGAAAAAATAAATGTTGAACTTTTTTTTTGTCTACTGGGAGAAGGCAAAACAGCTAATGGGCCACTCGGTGTAAATATTTCATATGCTATTTGATTATGATTTTTTTGGTGCTTAAAAAAACCAACATAAGCTTTATGATCAGAATTAATAATATTTTTTTTAAAATTTTGATAATTTTCATAATTTTTACCAAGAGAAAAAATTATTTTATTACAAACAAACTTTTTTGAATTAATAGAAAATACTTTTTTGGGCTCAAAATTAAATAAGTCAAAATCAATATTAGTTAATAACATTTTGTGTTTTACAAGATATTCTCTTGAAATTTTTAAAAGCGACTTATTAAATATGACACTGCCCATGCTTTCTTTAGCATTATGAAAAATTAAATCTTTCTTATTAACATAATCTTTGATCACAATCTTTTCTATTGACTCAAAATTAGATTTTAGATCTTTCCAGATACCTATATCTCTTAAAAAATCTCTTGAATTGGCATTGACTGCCAATGTTCGTTCATCTTTAAGAAAAAGTTTATTTTTTTCAATTACTAAAACTTTGTATTTTTTCTGATGAAGAGCCATAGCTGCCAAAGACCCAACTAATCCAGCGCCAACAATTAAAAAATCATATTTAAATATTTTATTTTTCATTTAGAGACATATATTAAACTTAATGAACAATAGTTTTATTCCGTTAGTCTTTAAAGAAAAATTAGCTTATATCGTGAACTGGCTTAAAGGCTCACTTTTTTTTCTTCTATCTTTGGCTCTTTTCTTGTCTTTGATGACGTTCGATATTAACGATGACTCTTTTTTAACCAAAAGCAGTGGAGCTACTTCGAATGCAATCGGAACAGTAGGATCATATTTAGCGAGTTTTCTTATTTATTCATTTGGTCTAATGAGCTACTTAATTGTATTTTTTTTCTTAATATGTGCCATTGCCACATTTCGCAAAAAAAAATTTGAATTTTTTTTTATACGTCTTTTATTTCTTTTAATTAGCATTGTCCTTGTTCCTCAAGTTTTATTATATTGGGATTGGAATTATAACTTTATTGACCAAATCAAGTCTTGGGGGGAGATTTCTTATATGCTTTTTGATTTATATCAAATTGAGATAGTAAGCTATGTGCTATCTTTTATTGGCATAATAATATTTTTTTTTACGCAAAATATTTTTATTCTTTTTAAACTTCCAAGATTTAATTTTAAGTCTTTAACTACCGAAAAAATCAAAAGCACGAAAGAAAAGAGAATTAAAAAAGAACCAGTAATTAAAAATAATCTAAATTTTTATCAAGAAGAATTTAATACTGATAAAAAACTTCAAGAGAATTCTGAGGTAGAAAAAAATTTTAGTAATAAATATAACTCTCCTTCTTTAGATATTTTAGATAACGAAAAGAGTGGTAATCAAAAAAAAGGGAATCAATCAAATATTGAAGAAAGATCTGAATTATTAGAAAAAGTTTTTGGAGATTTTAACATTAAAATTAGTGTTGTTAATGTTAAGCTAGGTCCGGTAGTAACGCTTTATGAAATACTCCCAGCAGCAGGAATAAAGATAAATACTATAATTAATCTTGCGGATGATATATCTCGCAGCATGGGTGTTGGCGCAGTTCGGATAGCTCAGATTTATGGAACACAGTACCTTGGAGTTGAAGTGCCCAATGATCAAAGAGAGAGTGTTACAATAAAAGAGTTACTGAGTAATGAAAATTTTAAAAGCACAACTCATAAAATTCCTATTTGTATAGGTAAAGATATTTCAGGTAATATTGAAGTAATTGATTTGAGTAAAACCCCGCATCTTTTAGTTGCAGGCACTACTGGTTCTGGAAAATCAGTATTTATAAATACTTTACTTGCGAGTCTTCTATACAAATTTCCTCCTTCTGAATTAAGGTTAATTCTCATTGACCCTAAAATGCTTGAACTCAGTGTCTATAATGACATAGCACATTTATTAACGCCCGTCGTAACTGAACCTAAAAAGGCAATAATTGCCCTAAAATGGGTATGTAAAGAAATGGAAAGAAGATATTCAATGATGAATGAAGAGGGCACACGTAATCTTGAAGGATACAATCAAAAAGTGTCCGAGAAATTGCCTTTTATCATCGTATTCATTGATGAAATGGCTGATTTGATGATGACTGCCGGTAAAGAAGTAGAACATTATGTTCAGAGACTAGCACAAATGGCAAGAGCATGCGGAATTCACTTAGTAATGGCAACTCAAAGACCAAGTGTAGATATCATAACGGGTAGTATTAAAGCTAATTTTCCATCAAGAGTTAGTTTTCAAGTAGCCAGTAAATACGATAGTAGAACAGTGCTTGGAGAAATAGGAGCAGAACAATTATTAGGAAATGGGGACATGCTCATGACAAAAAACGGGGCAAATCTTATAAGATATCAGTCCGCATTTATTTCAGACGGTGAAGTTAATAAATTAATATTAGAAATAAAAAAAACTCAAAAGGTGGAGTATCTAGAGGAACTAGACGCTATTATAAAAAATGATGATGAAAATTTTGATAAACTTAATGATGAGGATGAAGAGTTAATTTCAAAAGCAATAGAGTTGATTTCTCAATCTAACAAAGCGTCAACAAGTTATTTACAACGAAATTTTCAAATTGGATACAATAAAGCAGCTAGAATTATGGAAGCATTAGAACAAAGAGGAGTTGTATCAGAGCCAAATCATACCGGCAAAAGGGAAATATTAATTAATCATTAAAATATTTTTTTTGGATACTATAGATAGATCAACATCTAGTTTTTCTTTAATTAACGATTTTAAATTAGTCAAATGAGTATCCAGCTTATTCATATTTATTTCTTTATCTTTGCTCCACAAAACTTTATATAAAAGATTTTTACAAACACCCTTTTTAGAAATAATTAGATTTATAAAAATTAAATTATGAATATCATTTAAATTGATTTTCGCTTGTTGAAACGTAATTTGCTGTTTAAATGGAAAATAAATAAGATTATTTACTTTGTGTCGATATGCTTGGCAAATTTTTTCAATTATTTTTGATAATTTAGAAAATTCAACTGGGGTGCTAGTATTAAATTTTTTAGTAAATGAAGAATAGATAAATATTTGATCCACAACTTTGTTAATTTGTATCGTAAAAAGTTTATTATAATTATCATCAACAGTCCTTAAAGATAGTAAATCTTTTAATATTGAGTTAATTTGTGCTGACAAAAATTCATCCTCACATTTAATTTCAAAAATCATTTGATTAGTATTTCCTTAAATGGTCTAGGATTAAATAGCTTATAATCTAGTAATTTTTCATCACAATTATTAAAGTATAAACTTAGATTAATTTGATTTGATCGTACGCTTATTCTTCTAAAAAAATCAAATTTTTTACTTTTTTCAATTTTAAAATTAAAGTTATTAATTCTAATCTCATCATTGATATCTGGATATTCATCATACAGTTTAATTAAGTTATAAAAAAATTCTTTATTTGTTTCTACTGCTTGAATATTTTTTCTGTTTTGATTGTCAATTAAATACAAATTTTGATCAAATTTATATATTAGAGTGTAAAGAGAGTCGTTAAAATATTCATATCTTATATTCTTATTCTGTATAAGCATTAAACCCTCCTGAACTTGCCCATTTTGATAAACTTCCTCAAAATTACAAATAATGGATCTTGCCATTAATAGGTTATTAGTAAAAAAAATTAATAGAATAAAGCTAAGTTTTTTTTTCAAAAATTTTAGATCCAACTCTTATAATGTTAGCTTTATATTTTAGAGCTATTTGATAGTCGTTACTCATGCCCATACTTAATAATAATTTTAAATTAATACTATCTCTAATTTTGCGCATTTCTTTAAAGAATATATCTGGGTCCTCGTCAAAAGGCGGAATACACATTAGACCTTTTATGTTTAAACCTTTAAAATTACAATAATCATAAAAATCTTTTACGTTTTTTTTTGAAATACCTGATTTTTGATTTTCACCTCCAATATTGATCTGAATAAAAAATTCTTTTGTTTTATATATTTTATTTTTTTTTAATTCTTTATTCACTGCATCAACCAATTTATCCCTATCTATAGTTTGGATCGTATCAAATATTTTTAATGCATCCTTGACTTTATTTGTTTGAAGAGGGCCAATTAAGTGTAAATTTATATTGTCAGATTTGAAAAATTGGAATTTTTTTTTAGCCTCCTGAACCTTGTTTTCTCCAAAAAGTTTATGACCACCATCAATTAGAGATTTAATGTCGTCAATATTTTGATTTTTTGTAACTATAAGCAACTTTGAATTAAGACCTGTTAAATTAGTTTTAATTTGTCGCAAATTAGAATTATTGATAGTCACGTTACAGATTTCTAGTATGGAGTATATTGAAACTTATTAGCAATACTTGATAAATCGCTAAGAGATTTTAATTCATTTTTAGAAAATTCATTTTTTGGTTCTTCTTCAGGTAAAATTTGATTTTGTTCTATATAATTTTCGATCAAATCGTAATTTACTTGGATGTCAAAACCTGTTTGTTTTAAATGAAAAACTAACCTAGAAAGTTCTTCACCAGGATTATCAACCAAATCTTCATATTTGATAATCAGGCCATTTAATGTGTCTTTAATGTTTGAGTCTGACCAACTTTGATTAAAAATGTGCCAGCCCTTTCTATAAATATAAAGTGATTGCTCTTTTGTTTTATATTCTATTGGATGATCATCTGAATTTAACAATTCAATACTTGGGCTTGTAAAATTTTTTTTCATAATTTGGTAAATCTGATAAGGATTTTTAACAATAAGTACATAACCACTTGTTAATCTTGGATGAGTAAGCGCTTGTTCATTACCAGATTGAAAAAAAGCAGAATTATTTAAAATAATTTTTCTTCGTAATTTATCATCTTCAATGGCAAGTTTAAAAAATTGAATGATATACGATCTTTTTACATGATCATTTAATTCAAAGTTTCCATTAATAAAATTATTATGATTTAAAAGATCTAAAATTATATCGTGATAGTTTTCAATATCATAATTACTATCATAAGATTGTTTAGATAAATAATATTTTACAAACTGTTCTACATAGATTGCGTCGTTTAAATTAAAAGAATTTATCCAAAATAATTTAGAGTTTAATAGATTTCCCGTTTCGTATTTTGAAAGTATAGAATGAATAGCATTATGAGATAATTTATTGAATATATCAAAATTAATGTTTGCTAATTTTATTAAAGTCTCTAACAATTCATCAGATTTATTTTCGTTTAATTGATTTTCTATTATTTTAGCATAATAGTTCAGTTTAATATTTTGAAGCAATTGCACTTTTATATATATAAACTAATGTGAAAAAATATGAATAAAGAAGTAGAAATTTTAAAAAAATATCTTGAAAACAATGAGTATAAAATTGCTGAAGAATACGCAATAAATTTTATAAAAAAATATCCCGATCATTACATTCCTTATCTAATGCATGGAATTTGCTGTATGTCGCTTTATAAATATGCTGAAGCTAAAAAATCATTTTTAAATGGCATTAAAATTAAACCTAATGACTTTGCCTTGAATAATAATTTATTAGTAGTCCTTAATTCTTTAGAAGAATATCAAGAAATAGATCAATACTTAGCTAAGGCAAAATTAATAGAGCCTGAAAATCCATATCCTTTAATTCAAGAAGGCTTATTGCAAATGAAAAAAAGAGAGTTTTTAAAGGCACAATTATTATTTGAAAGATGTATTGTTTTATTTAAAGAGAAAAATATCCCTTTCAACACAACACCTATCAACACATATTATTGCGAGTCATTAATCGCAAATTTAAATTTTGAAAAATTAAATAAATTTTATATCGAAACTCAAAAAAAGGAATTTGACCCTGAGTTATTCTATTTAATTTCAGGTATAAACAAATTTGAAATAGATGACACGACTATAAAAGAAATAGATGCTAAATATAAAAATAAGAAATTTAATAACTTATATCAAAAAACTTTTTTTCAATCAGGGGTCTATTTTGGTTTAGCTAGATTTTGGGAAAAAAAAGATAAAATAAAATCTGAACACTATTATCACAATGGAAATGATATAATAAAAAGTTTTCAAAGATTTAATTTATTCGCCATTCAAAAAATTATGAGAAAAAGTATGGATATATTTTTGAATTTAAAAAAAGATATAAACAAGATTAATTATCATGAAGAAAGTGGTAAAAATTTAATTTTTATTACTGGTATGCCTAGGTCTGGAACAACCTTAGTGGAGTCAATTGTTGCAAGTAACGAAGATGTATTTTCTGGGGGTGAAATGTCATCACTGTATGATCAGTTGACGGAGTATGTTGCTAATTGTGATATATCAGATATTAACTTTACAAAATTTGGAGAAATAGTTAATGCCTATTATAAAAAAGTTGATTATCTCAAAAATGAAAAAAATTTTTTCATAGATAAGCTCCCTGAGAATTATTTTTTTATAGGAATCATTAACTTAATCTTTCCAAAAGCAAAAATTATTCATGTTTCTAGAGACCCGTGGGATAATGCCATCTCTCTCTATAAACAGAGGTATATAAGAAATGTGCATTACAGCAGTGAATTTTTTAGTATTGCTGTTCAATTAGCCAATCATCAAAAAATGATTGAATTTTGGAAAAGCAACTTATCTCAAGATCAATTGAAAAAAGTAAAATTTATCGAATATGAGGAAGTTATAAAAAATTATTCTAATTTTAAAAAATCAATTTTGGATTTTTGCGAAATAGATATCAAAAAATCTATTAATAGAGAGAAATTTTACTCAAATACTGCGAGTATGAACCAAGTTAGATCAGAAATTACTGATAAATCACTAAAAAAAGAGGATTTTTTTGATTATAAGGATCAATTTGAAAGTGACTTACAAGATCAGTTAATTTATTGGAAAAATAAAGTTTAAAATAATTATGTTGCAATTTTGCAACAATTTATATGTTTTCCAGGATTATCGCCATTAGGAAATTACAACTAACCCTAAAAAAGCTATTTTCTTAACTGTTTATATTTATAAACGTAAACAAATTAATCTTAGAAAGGATTAAATAATGAAAAAAATAGTATATCTATTATCTGCAATCGGTGCTGCTTTTGCCGGTACTGCACATGCAGATATCTCAGTTAGCGGTTCAGCGGTATCTACATATGCTTCGTCTGACTCTAACCAATACGTAAACACTAGCGGTGGAATTGCATTTGCTCTTTCAACAACAACTGCTGGTGGTATGGGCATCTCAGCTGCAGGTGGTATCACAACTGACTTAGAAGGTACAGCTGCAAGAGCTTCTACTGGTTTAACATCTTTAACATTTGCTACAGGTGGCGCTACTATCGTAATCGGTAATGATGTTGCTGCTCCTCAAATTGGTAATGTAGGTGGTGTTGCTGGTGATATGGTTGATCAAGGTCACCAGTCAATTGACGCTTCTCCTGCTGTCGCAACTGACGGAGACCAAGACGGTTCAGGTATTAGCTTAACAACTGCTGTAGGTGGTGGTTCATTAACTGCTGTTTATGTATGGGATGGTTCACCAAATGCTAACGGTCAAGGTAACCCTGATGCTGGTGACAGCTCAATGGGCTTCTCTTTCTCAATGCCTGCAGGTGGAGCTACAGTAACTGTTGGACACTCTGTATCTGACGATACTACAACTGAAAATGATACATTATCAGGTATCACAGTTGCATATCCAGCAATGGGTGGAACACTATCAGCTGGTTATCAACAGTCACAAGGTGGAACTGATGCAACTGCAATCAGTGCTGCTTTCTCAATGTCTATGGACGCTGATACTACACTTGCAATCGGCATCAAGTCATCTGATGAAGGTGCTGCTTCTGCATCAACAACTGAAGCTAAGATCTCAAGAGCTCTTGGTGGTGGTGCATCTGTTTACGCTGAAGTTAAAAGTTCATCAGGTAACTCAACAGGTGCTGGTGTAACTGCTGGTTCTTCATCAACTTTTGCAATTGGAACAAGCGTAGCATTCTAATTTAAAAGTTATCTATATTTAAAAACCAGGGGTTAAATAATCCCTGGTTTTTTTTTGTTTATTTAGCATTTTTTTCTACTATTCTCTTTTTCAATGATGAGATTTATATTAGTTTTTTCAGCCTATTTGGTATTGATTTCTTGCTCCTCTAGCAATCAAGCAAATTTAGAAAAATTTGATAAGGTTTATGGTCGTTGTGATAACCCTCATAGGCAATTTTCTGATAGAGAGTATAATATATGCGTAGCACAAGAAAGGGCAGGAAGTTTAGATAAAGAGCCAATTTCTATTACGGGCATTTTTAATAAAAAGAATGAAAACCAATCTTCATCTCAAGGATCATTTGGCTCAACAATAAATCAGTCTTTATGGCAATCATCATTAAAAGTTTTGACTGATTATCCTTTAAAGAATGTTGACTCAGTAGGAGGGTATATTGAAACTGAACCAGTCTATGACAAAGAAAATTTATCTCAAAGATGTACTATTAAAATTACCATCCTTTCAAGTCAATTAATTTCAAATGGTATCGATACCAATATAATTTGTGAACAAAAGCAGCAAGATTTATGGATTAATACTAATGAAGATTTTTCTAATGAAGAAAAAAAATTAAGTTTAAAAATTTTATCTGAAGCACAGAAATTAAGTAATACTAATCTAAATTAAGAATTCAATAATGGTTAATAAAAAATACATTCTTGAAATGTTTCCCTACCCTTCTGGAAACATTCATATGGGCCATGTTAGAAATTATGTCATTGGAGATATAACAGCAAGATATCACAAGCTCAAAGGTGAAACAGTAATACATCCCATGGGCTGGGATGCATTTGGCTTACCAGCAGAAAATGCAGCAATTCAATACAAGACCCATCCAAAAGATTGGACTTTATCAAACATTGCTAATATGAAAGATCAGCTTAAGAAGCTTGACCTTGATATAGACTGGAACAGAGAATTAGCTACCTGTAATGAAGATTATTATAAAAATCAACAAGAATTATTTATAGATCTTTATAATCAAGGATTGGTATATAAAAAAGACGCTCTTGTGAACTGGGACCCTGTCGACCAAACAGTTTTAGCTAATGAACAAGTAATCGATGGAAAAGGATGGAGGACGGGGGCAACTGTTGAAAAAAAGGTATTATCTCAATGGTTTTTTAAAATCACCGAATATGCTGATGAGCTACTTAATGATCTTGAAGCTTTATCTATGTGGCCAGAAAAAGTAAAAACCATGCAACGAAATTGGATTGGCAAATCTGAAGGAGCAGAGATTAGATTCAAAATTTTAAATTCTGATAACAATTTAAATATATATACAACTCGTCCCGACACTATTTATGGTGCTACATTTATAGCTATTTCCATAAACCATAGCCTTGTTGAAAAAATATTAAGTTCAAGTGAAGTCAAATCACTCAATGATATATTTTTGAACCTTGATGAAAATAAAGAAAAACATGGAAAATTACTAGATATTAAGTGTGAACACCCTATAACAGGTGAAGAAATTCCTGTTTTTATTGCTAATTTTGTATTAGATAATTATGGCGAAGGAGCTATTTTTGGTTGTCCAGCACATGATCTAAGAGATTATGAATTCGCAAAAAAATATAATATCCCAATAAAGAAGGTTGTTGAATGTCTTGATACAGAATTACCGTTTACTGGCAAAGGAATGGTTATTAACTCTCCTTTGCTTAACGGACTCGATCAAAAAAGTGCAATTCAAAAAGCAATTAAATATTTTGAAAAAAATAAAATTGGGGAAAAAAAAACAAACTATAAATTAAGGGACTGGGGTGTATCCAGACAACGATATTGGGGATGCCCCATACCTGTTATTTATTATGAAGATGGAACTTATAGGGTTTTGGATAAATCTGAATTACCAGTGCTTTTGCCATATGAAGTAAATTTAAACGAGAAAGGAAACTCCCTTGTTAATCAAAAAGAATGGAGAGAAATTTTTTGTCCAATAAAGAAAAAAAGGGCGTTTAGAGAAACTGACACACTAGATACTTTTGTAGACTCTTCTTGGTATTATATACGTTTTCTAGATAATAAATATGAGAAACCTTTTAAAAAAGAGGATGTTGATAAATTCTTACCTGTAGACAAGTATATTGGTGGAATTGAACACGCGATTTTACATTTATTGTACTCAAGGTTTTTCTTTAAGGCCTTAAGAGATATTTACAAGTTTAATGCAAGCGAGCCTTTCAAACAATTATTCACCCAAGGAATGATAACTCATAAAACTTACAAAAATATGAATGAC
>JBJKYU010000063.1:0-24055 GCA_045560885.1 Alphaproteobacteria bacterium | reverse complement strand
AATACGAGTCAGCTCAATATTTATCCAAAAATCAAATGCAAGATTATTTTGATAGCCCATATTACCAGTCAGCTATGTATGACTCTGAATGTGGGCAAATCCATCCTTTAAATTACTGCCTCGGTTTAGCTAAAGAAGTTCTTAAAAATCAAAATTGTAAGATTTATGAAGAAAGTGAAGTGGTTTCATATAAGCAGGAGGGAAGAATAAAAATACAGCTATCTAATAAATTAGAAGTAACAGCTGGTAAAATGGTTCTATGTTGTAATGCATATTTAGATAACCTGAATAAAGAGCTTCGAGGAAAAATTATGCCAGTAAAGACATATGTTTCAGCATATACCGATATTCCAGATCGAGATTTATCAAACTACTTTAAAAGAAAAATTACTGTCGGAGATATGTTGTTTGTTTTAAATTACTTCAGATTAGATGGAAATAATAACTTAATATTTGGTGGAGGGGTAAGCTATTCAAATATAGATCCAATAAATTTAGAAAATTCGCTAAAAAAAAGTATTAAAAAAATACTTCCGGGCATCGAGAAATTTAAGGCATGGTGTACATGGAGTGGTCATGTTGCAATTACTGCAAATAGATTTCCTCATATTGGCGCCATCAATAGAGATATATATTTTGCTCAAGGCTATTCTGGTCATGGCCTAGCTTTAACTACTATGGTAGGAAAAATGTTGGCGCAAACTCTAGTCTCAGACAATTCAAATTTTCCCTTATTTGAAAAAATATATCATCGTAATTTTCCAGGATTTGGTGTAATTGATACTCCACTTTTAGTCCTTGCGATGAGTTATTTTAAAATCAAAGATTTTCTAGGACTTAAATAGTTTATTGGTCCCAAGATTTTTATTTGGATCTAAATACTTTTTTAAACTTTTAAGAAAATTATAATATTCTTTCGACTTATATTTTTTAAGTAGCATATTTTTCTTTTGCCCAAGTCCATGTTCTGCTGCAATACTTCCATTTAGAGATAGTGTCAAATCGTAGATAAAATTACTTAAAATATCGACATCTTTAGACAAATCATTTTCTACTTTAAAATTGCAATGTAAATTACCATCGCCTAAATGACCAAAGAAATAAGGAGAAAATTGTGGAAACCTTTTAATAAATTTATTGGTTTTTAAAATAAAATCTTTCCATTGGGATAAGGGTAATGAGATATCAAATTTATGATTAAAATTTAAATCCTTTTGGATATGGACGAGATCCTCTCTTTTTTTCCAAATCCAAGAATTATGGTTATTTTTTTCTAGTTTAATAATTTTTGTTTGATGTTTTTGAAAAATATTTTTCAAAGGTTTTTGAAAATTATTTTTTTCATTTGATTGCATTTCTAATATTAAGTGAAAGTTAGATTTTTTATTTAACAATATTGTACTTGGGATGGGAAAAATAATTTCAAAACTAGTTAGATAATCATAAAATTGATGTCTTAATCTTTTAAATAGTAATATAGCTTTATGTAGACTATTTATCTCAAGAAAGTATGTCGTAATATAATTTTTTTTGGGTTTTAAATTTAGATTGGCTTTGGTAACAATTCCAAAAATACCTTCAGAACCGCAAAAGATTTTCCATAATTTAGGGCCAAAGTTATCTTTTTTTAATTTGCTTAAAGAATTCAAAACCTTTCCATCAGACATCACAACCTCTAGCCCATTTATATGATCTTCAATATTTCCGAACTTTAGAGTTTGAAGTCCTCCAACATTTGTTGAAATATTCCCGCCAATCGTACATTTATCACTTGGGGCAATATTCACAGGAAAAAATAAATTCTTTGATTGAGATATTTGGTGAATTTTCTTTAAAGTAACCCCACTCTCGACAGTTAAGATTAAGTTATCTGTATCTATTTCTATTATTTTGTTCATTTTAGAAAAGCTTATGAATAAATTTTTAGATTTTTGGTCTGGTTTTGTTCCATCAACTCTATTTGTTTCACCTCCTAGAGGTATAATATTCAGACCATTTTTATTTGAGAACTTTACTATGTTTGAAACCTCTTCTGTATTTCTTGGATAGGCAATCATTCTTTTATTTTGTTTTTTAACTATTGCCGGAAATTTCATTTTGACGCTCTCATTAAACGATCATTTATTGCCTCCCCAATATTTCTATTAGGTATAGGTGCAATTGATATTGTTTTAAAATCTTGGTTTTGATCTGCTAAAAAAATGAAATGATATAAATTTTTGGCAGCTTCATCCAGACTCCCCTTTTCGCTGAGGTTTCTAAACTCTTTTTTATGTTTTTTTCCAAAATTTAAATAAGCTGAGTTGCTTGCAGGTTTTTTAATATTTAAGAATATTTTTTTATTTGGAGAATAGTGTTTCTTAGAAGTACCAGAAAAATACCTCTCCGCATTTTTCTTAAGATTTATGTAAGGTAATTCTTTTTTAATTTGATTTAAACTTATTTTCCCTGGTCTAATAATTTCTAACTTATTCTTTATAATTCTGACTAGGGTTGACTCTAAACCAATATTGCATTTGCCCCCATCAATTATAAATAAATTAGTATCTCCAAATTGTTCAGAAACCATTTTTGCATTAATTGGACTTAACTTTTTAAATCTATTTGCTGAAGGCATTACAATAGGCAGACCCACTTTTTTTATAACAGAAATTGTAAAATCATTTTTGGGTATTCTAACCGCACAATCATTATTAATAGTAAGGGTCTTTGGAATAAGGAGTGATTTTCTCTTTAAAATGAGAGTAAGTGGACCCGGCCAAAATTTTTTAGCTAATATTTCGTTCTCTTGATCTAAGAAAAAAAATTTTTTAACCATTTTCATATCAGAACAATGGAAAATTAATTTCTTGTGGAGAGGTCTTTCTTTTAATTTGTATATCTTCTTTGCAGACTCTATTTTTGTACCAAGACCAGCTAAACCATAGACTGTCTCAGTTGGTAAACTAACCAATTCAAGATTGTTCAGTTTTTCTTTAATTATTTTAAAAAGAGAAGATGAATAATTTTTTTTTACAATTATCGTCATAATTTACATATTTAGATATATTTTTAGTGTAAAGCTCAGATCTATTAATATTATTTTACTACTTTATGAAAATTTGCGCCATTATTCTTTCTGCCGGTAAAAGTAAAAGATTTAATTCAGAAAAACCAAAATTTATTCATTCTATTTCAGGTAAGCAATTAATTGATTTCAATTTAGAAGCTCTAGAAAAAAATAAAAATATCAATCAAATAAATATTATTTCAAGTAAGGTAAATTCAAAATTTATCCAAAATAAAAATAAATCAATATTTATTCAAAATCCAATTAATGGAACTGGTGGCGCCATTAAACAGTATTTCAATTCTAATAAGAATTTTGATTATTATCTAATTCTTTTGGCTGATACACCGATATTCGATTATAAGATCATTAATAATTTTTTATCTAAAGGAATTAAATCTAAAATTGATATTTCGGTTGTATCTCAAAAAGTGAAAGATCCTAGTGGTTATGGTAGAGTCATTATGAAAAATAATAATTTATTAAAGATTGTAGAAGATGCTGATTGTGATCTTGATGAAAAGAATATTAATTTAGTTAATACAGGTATTTTCCTTATATCAAAAAAAGCTATCAAGAATGTTAATGTTTTAAAAAAAAATAAGATAAAAAAAGAATTCTACATAACAGATTTAATAGATATTTCACATAAGCAAAATTTAAAATTAAATACTTATGTCAATAATAAATCTCCAATACTTGGAGTAAATAATTTTAAAGAATTAAATGATTTAGAGAAAGCCTCTCAAGAACTAATTAAATCAGAATTGATAAGTTCAGGAGTTAAAATCTTACAACCAGAAACTGTTTATATTGAAACTGATGTTCAAATATCAAGAGATGTAATTATTGAACCCAATGTTGTTATTAAAAAAGGTGTAAAAATTATGACTGGAACTACAATTAAATCATTTTCATATTTAGAAAACTGCTATATCGGAAAAAATTGTTCAATTGGACCTTTTGCAAGACTGAGACCGGAGACCATTTTACAAAATGAGGTTAAATTGGGTAATTTTGTAGAAATTAAAAAATCTAAATTGGCAGATAAAGTCAAAGTGAATCATTTATCTTATTTGGGTGACAGCACAGTGGGAAAAAATACTAATATTGGAGCAGGGACAATAACTTGTAACTATGATGGAAAGAATAAATATCAATCAAAAATTGGTAATAATTGCTTTGTGGGAACAAATTCATCTATTATTGCCCCAGTGAATATTGGTGAAAATTCCTATATCGCAGCAGGTTCAGTGATTACAAAAAACGTTCCTAAAAATTATTTCTCCATAAGTAGGTCTAAACAAAAAAATATTAAAAATTTTAAAA
Source organism: Alphaproteobacteria bacterium (assembly GCA_045560885.1). Classification (GTDB taxonomy): domain Bacteria; phylum Pseudomonadota; class Alphaproteobacteria; order HIMB59; family HIMB59; genus HIMB59. The sequence continues at coordinate 19,677 of JBJKYU010000063.1, read as the reverse complement.
AATAATGTGCGGTATTGTTGGTATTTTAAATTCTGAGTCTTTAAAGTCTGAAGCAATCGAAATTTTAAAGAAATTAGAATACAGAGGCTATGACTCAGCTGGGATTTCTTTATTTTCTGAACAAAAAATAAGAACTATTAAGAGCGTAGGAAAAATTTCAAATTTAGAAAAAAAATCAAAAAATGTAAAAGATAACTCTTTTTCAGGTGTAATTGGTCATACTCGATGGGCCACTCATGGAGTAGTAAGCAGAAACAATGCACACCCCTTTGCCAATGAGAACCTTACATTGGTATGTAATGGTATAATTGAAAATTATAGTCAAATTCAAAATCGATATAAAGAAATTCCTAAGAATATTAAATCTGATACTGAAGTCAGTTTTTATTATTTAAGTTATTTAGTTGATAAATACAAAGATATAGATGAAGCAATTAAAGTTTTTCAGAAAACAATTCGTGGAAATTTTGCATTCGTTATTTTTATAAAAAGAAATAACTGTTTTTATATTTTAAAGAATGGAAGCCCTATATCTATCTCAAATAAAAACCAATCATTTTACATTTGTTCAGACTCATCAATTCTCTCTAATTATCATGATACTATTTTTCATTGTGAGGATGGCGACATCATTAAAATTTATGAAAGTAAAATTAGCTATCTACAAAAAAAAATTAAAATAACATTTCAAAAAAATATCTCATATCAGAATCCTTATGACAAAGGTGAATACCAACACTTCATGTTGAAAGAAATACATGAACAGCCAAGTGTATTAAAAAGCACGCAATCAAAATATACTTCAGAATACTTTGTCGATTTTGAGACAAAATTTAGGCATCTCTTTGACGGAGACAAAATTGTTCTGGTGGGTTGTGGAACCGCATATCATGCATCTATGGTAGGTGAATATTATTTTAATCATTTTACCAATAAAGAAGTAAGCACAGAATTGGCTTCCGAGTTGAGATATAAAAAAATTAACAAAAACAAACAAATACTTTTTATTTTTATCTCACAATCAGGCGAGACAATGGATACATTAATGGCTTTAAAATATGTAAAGAAAATGAATCACAAATCGATTGTTATCACGAACTCTTTAGAAAGTAGCATGGTCAGAGAGGCTGAAGTCACCATTCCGACTTATGCTCAGAAAGAAGTTGGGGTAGCATCAACAAAAGCCTTTACTTGTCAATTGCTCAGCTTGGCTAACCTAGCACTAGAAGTTGGAAGAATGGAAAAGACAATATCTAATCAAATATATAAAACGAATATTGGTCTTTTAACGAAATTACCTTCCAAAATTGAAAAACTTATTAAAGAGTTCACCCCTGGTGCTAAAATTATTTCTAAAAAATTAGCTCAAGCAAATGCTTGTTATTTTATTGGAAGAAATATTGCATATCCTATTGCCTTAGAGGGATCTTTAAAATTAAAAGAAATTTCTTACATGCATAGCGAAGGCTTCCCTGGTGGAGAGATGAAGCATGGCCCCATTGCTTTGATTGATAAGGACACGATTACAGTTTGTCTAATTCCTAAGAATGATTTATTTGAAAAATCTGTATCAAATGCTCAAGAAATCTCTGCCAGAAATGGCAAAATTATTATTTTATCAAGTGTTAGAAATATGAGCAAAATTAATGGTGAAATCAAAGTTATCAATATGCCAAAAGAAAACATTATTGACACACCATTCATTTATACTATTCCACTTCAATTAATTTCATATTACTTTGCTCTTTACGAAGGTACTGATATCGATCAACCAAGAAATTTAGCGAAATCAGTAACTGTAGAATAAATGGAAGAATTTAAAAATTTAATTGTAAATAATAAAGCCATCGCAGGCATCTTAAGTCAAATATCTCAGACTAATGTCAAATTAAGTAATAATATCGAGGACAATTCTAATTATCATAGTTATTTTTTGCCTCAAAATTTACTTAAAAATAACGAAAAGCCTATCTTGCTTGATACTTTTGGTATCTTAAGTAAATCAAAGTTATTACTAAGAGAACCAATCAGTGGCAGTCAAATATCTTTTTACTCTGCTGATTATAATCATTCACAAGCAAATGATGAAAAAGGGATTAGTTTAAAATCAGAAAATGTAAAAAATTTTTACTCGTGTGTCTTTGATAACTTAGATCATAAATATTCATCATCTTTTTTTACTAATTTAAAATCAAACAGTAATGTTAGTATAATATTTCCAAATAATAAAAGTGCTCATCTAATTTCTGATAGTGTGAACCAACTCAAGTCTTACGCAAAAAAAATTTTCAATATAAAAATCAATGAAAATCAGATACTTACATCTTCACTTCCTTTAGATATTTCTATTCTTGAAGATGGTAAATCAAAAAAAACCATTGCTATGAAAAATAAAAGTTATTTAGGTATTTGCCATCAATTGGCGAATATTTTACATATTTTCTTAAAAGAACCCAAAAATGACATTAAACCAAGTGAGAACTATACTAATTATATCAATAAGATATTTTTCACATTTTTTAATTTATTTCCAAATTTTTTAAATACTCACATATTCAAATTTCTTCTTAGGCTTACCGGTCCTCGTTCTTTTTCTAATCAAATATTAGAGATCAATAATTTTTATACAGACCAAAATTATTTCTTTTCAAATGCTATAGATGATAACCAATCAAGCTCTTTATTTTTTAAAGGTAACTTTTTTCCTGAAATTAAAATAGAAGGATCGTCAAAATCAATTTTCTCACTATTAAAAAGTGAGTCTAATCTGATTTGCTCTTCTAACCTCTCTCCTAAGCAAAAAATCAATACGATATTATTGGCTAACTCATATTCTAAAAATCAATTTGATGCTAAAATCAACGATAGTGCATACGAGCTATTGAATTTAGATAAATGCTATTATTTAGTTTCACCCTCTGGTTTAATCACCATGGTTGATTTAATCTCAAATCTTAATCAAAAATCCCCAGTAACTTCAATAAAATCAAAATATTCAGACTCTCAACAAAAAACTCTTGATACCTTTAATGTAAATAATTTTAAACCCTCTATACCTAAATTTTCTTTCAGATTTCCGTTCTTTCAAAAAAATTAATAAAACCTTTAATTTAAAATTATTCACAATATAATCCACAGCTCATGAAATGGTCCAAAAACAGTTGGAGAAGCTATGAGGCAAAACAAATGCCTACTTATTCTGATGAGAAAAAGCTTAATGGTGTTCTTGATAATTTATCTTCAATGCCACCGCTTATTTTTGCTGGAGAAACTAGATCATTAAAATCACAGATCCATCAGGTTCAAAAAGGTGAGGCTTTTTATTTACAGGGTGGTGACTGTGCTGAAAGTTTTAGCGAATTAAATCCTAATACCATAAGAGATACTTTTAAACTTTTACTTCAAATGTCTGTGGTATTAACTTTTGCTACCAATACCCCAGTTGTCAAATTAGGAAGAATTGGTGGTCAATTTGCTAAACCTCGAAGCTCAGATTTTGAAGAAAAAGATGGTTTGAAACTACCTAGCTACAGAGGCGATATTATTAATTCATTTGAATTTACAAAAGAGTCTCGTGAACCAGATCCTCAAAGAATGATGCAAGCCTACAATCATTCGGCTTCTACTTTGAATTTATTAAGAGCTTTTGCGCAAGGAGGTTTTGCTAGCTTAACTCAATTAAATAAATGGAATTTAGATTTTGCTAGTAATTTTGAGTCAACTCAAAAATATAAGTTAATTTCTCAAAAAATTGAAGAAAGTATCAATTTTATGAATGCTTGTGGAATTAATGAAAATAATACTCGAGAACTTCGTGAGACTGATTTTTATACAAGCCATGAAGCTTTACTTTTACCCTATGAGGAGGCTTTTACACGAATAGATAGTACAACTGGTGACTGGTACAATGTAAATTCACATTTTCTTTGGGTAGGTGACAGAACCAGAGATCCAGAAGGGGCCCATATACATTATCTTAGCGGGATTAAAAATCCTCTTGGTTTAAAAGTTGGCCCATCTACAAACATTGATGATTTAAAGAAAAATATTGAGATTCTTAATCCTGAAAATGAGGGAGGGAGATTAACTTTGATAGTCAGAATGGGTGCTGAGAAAATTCAGTCTACCTTTCCAAACTTACTTAAAGAAATTGATAAATTAGGTCTTAATATAACTTGGGTTTGTGATCCAATGCATGGAAATACTTCAACAAGCAATTCTGGATATAAGACCAGAGCAACAGATAATATTTTAAGTGAAATTAAGTCATTCTTTGATATTCATCAGTCTCAAGGAAGCATACCTGGCGGTGTACACTTAGAACTCACAGGTCTAAATGTTACAGAGTGTGTCGGAGGACCTGAAGACATCAAAGATGAAAATTTAGGAGATAGATATCATACTTTCTGTGATCCAAGACTTAATGTAAATCAATCACTAGAGTTATCATTTTTGTTAGCAGATTTACTATCCAATGGTAATACCCTCTAGTTTTTTTATTCAATATGAATAATAAAACTAAGAAAGATTTTATTAAATCCTACACCGATAATTATTTTCTAAAATCTAAACAGATTATAAAAAAATACGGGGATGTAGATGTTACTTATGCTGTTTTCATCAGAAGACCAGGTATAGTAGCTCTAAAGTTGGCAACTGATTGGATAAAATCAATAGCCAAGGAGAGAAAAATTAAAATTCAAACTCATACACCATTCAAAGAGGGAGAATATTTTGGTGCCGGAGAACCAATTCTTTATATCAAAGGATCATTTCAACATATAGTTGATCTTGAGACTCTTTTTTTACAAAAGATTGGTCCTGCCTGCATAGCGGCTGCAAATGCTTATCAAATGTGTATTGACCTCCCAAAAACCTCTTTTATAGCAATGGATGCAAGACATTGTGCTGGTTCTGAGATGTCTGAATTAATGTCTTATGCCGCTTCTGTTGGTTCAAAGGCAGCAAAAAAAAATAAATCACTTGGCTTTGTTGGGACGTCTATAGCTGCAACTTCTCATTATTTTCCTTCAAATAAAGCTTTAGGAACCATGCCTCATGCGATAATCGGATATGCAGGCTCCACATTAGAGGCTGTGAAAATGTTTCATCAAACTTTTCCAAAAAATGATTTAGTGGTACTGCCAGATTATTTTGGAAAAGAAATTACTGACTCAATACAAGTATGCAATTACTTTGATAATTTATCTAAAAAAGGAAAGGTATTTATTAGATTAGATACACCAAGCGGAAGATATATTGAGGGATTGGATACAGCAAAGTCCTATGAAGTGCTTGAAAAGTTTGCTCCGGGATCAACTAAGGAATATCGTTCGGATGATGAGCTTAAACATCTTGTAGGACCAGGTGTTTCAGCTTCAGCAATATGGCATCTTAGATCCCAGCTTGATAAGTTTGGCTTTAAAAAAGTGAAGATTATTGCTTCAAGTGGTTTTACAAATGACAAATGTAAAGCTATGGCTTTAGCCAAAACACCCATAGATATAATTGGAACAGGCAGTTATCTGCCAGAAAAATGGTCTGAGACTTACGCCACTGCAGATATAATAAAATATGGAAAAACACCTAGAGTAAAGGTATCTAGAGAGTATCTACTTAAAAAATTAAAATGATAACTACAAGATTTGCGCCTAGTCCAACTGGAAATCTCCATTTAGGAAACTTAAGATCATGTTTTTTGAATTGGATTTATGCCAAAAAAAATAATGGTAAATTTATTCTTAGGTACGATGATACCGATCAAGAAAGAAGTAAGGAAGAGTTTGTTCTCTCTATTGCATCAGATTTAAAATGGTTAAACATAGATTATGATGAAACTTTCTTTCAAAGTAAAAGAGTTGATCGTTATAATCAAATCTTTGATCAACTCATTTCTAAAAAAATAGTCTATCCTTGTTTTGAGTCTAATGAGGATCTTGAAATAAAAAAAAAATTACAATTAAAAGCAGGTAAGCCGCCTATTTATGACAGAGAAGCCTTAAATTTAACTAAGGAAGAAATTGAAACACAAATATTATCCGGCAACAGACCTTACTGGAGATTTAAATTATCCCAAAATAAAATTCAATGGAATGATTTAGTGAAAGGTAAAACTGAGGTAGATTTATCCTCTCAATCTGATCCTGTGTTAAGAAGAGCAGATGGAAGTTATTTGTATCACTTCCCAAGTGTTGTTGATGATATAGATATGGAAATTACTCATATAATAAGAGGCGAAGATCATTTATCAAATTCCGCAGTACATGTCGAAATATTTCAAAGTTTAGATGCAAAAGTTCCTAGTTTTGGGCATAACCCATTAATGCTAAATGAAGATGGAACTAAATTAAGCAAAAGAAATGTAGACTCAATTTCTATTAAAAAATTCAAAGAAGCAGGATATTCAACTGAAAGTATACTTTCTTATTTATATTCAGTGGGGTTGAATGCAGACTATAGCTTTAAAGAAATATCTCAAAATAATTATGTTGATTTTGATTTATCAAAAATATCTAAAAATCTTCCTAAATTAGATTTATCTAAAATTGATCATTTTCAAAAATTGGCACTCAGAGCATTTAGCCTAAATGAATTATTAAATGAATTTAAAAATTTAATTGATTTTGAAATTAAAGAAAATGAATGGAATTTAATTAAAAACAATGTTGAAAAATTCTCTGATATTCTTGAATTTTTAGAAATCATTAGAAGAAACAGAATTGAAATTAGTCCTTCAAATGATTTTGTTAATTTATTGCTTGAGAATATTAACAAATTTGATGGTTTAGAATTTGAAGAATATACCAAGTTACTTGGCCAATTAGACTCTAATCTTTCAAAAAAAGATATATTTATGAATACCAGATATCTTCTTACCGGCAATAATAATGGTCCTTCAGTTAAAAACTTATTTGAATATTATGGCATTAATCAAATTAAAAATTATTTAAATGACTTTAAAACTCTTTAATACACTCACTAAAACTAAAGAAGACTTTAATCCTATCAATCATAAATCAATTAAGATGTATGCTTGTGGTCCAACACTTTATAATAATCCCCATATAGGAAATTTTAGACCTATAATTGTTTTTGATATTTTGTTTAGAGTACTTCAATTAAAATTTGGAGAAGGGAATGTGACTTACGTGAGGAATATTACTGATATTGATGACAAAATAATCAATAAGGCAAATGAACTTAAGATTTCTACTAAACAGTTAGTTGAACAAACTCAAAAAGTTTACCATGAAGATTTAAACTCTCTCTCAATCTTAGAACCAACACACGAACCAAAAGCAACTGAATATATTTCTAAAATGATAGAAATGATCACAAGTTTAATTGAAAAAGAATATGCATATGTCTCTGCAAATCATGTTTTATTTGAGTCAAAAAAATTTGATAAATATGGGGCTTTGTCAAAACTTTCTCTTAAAGATATTATTAGCGGGGCAAGAGTAGAGGTAGCAGAATATAAAAAAAATCCAGAAGATTTTGTTTTGTGGAAACCTTCAAAAGAAAATGAGCCTTACTGGGAAAGCCCATGGGGCAAAGGTAGACCTGGATGGCATATTGAGTGTTCAGCCATGATTGCAGAATTATTGGGACCTACAATTGATATTCATGCAGGCGGTCTTGACTTGATTTTTCCTCATCATGAAAATGAAATAGCACAATCATGTTGTTACCATGATACGAATATGGCTAATTATTGGCTTCATAATGGATTCATAAATTTTGATGGAGAGAAGATGTCGAAATCTCTTGGAAACATAACTATTATGAACGAGCTTTTAGCTCATCATAATCCCGTCTCAATCAAATATGCTATCCTGACAACGCACTATAGACAGCCGATTGATTTTTCAAACGACTTGTTAAAATATTCCTCGAATATTGTCTTAAAATGGAGAGATTTTGTAAAGAAATCGTCCAATAACCATTTAGATCAAGATTTTTTAAAGGCTTTGGAAGACGATTTAAACACTCCTCAAGCTTTAATGAGATTACAACAAATTTTTAATGACCTCAAAAAAACACCAGAAGATGCAGAACTGTCTAATTATTTTAACAATGGGTTGTCTATTTTGGGGTTGGTGCCTCATTTCCAAGAAATAGAATTAAACCTTGATAATGATGATATTGAAAATATGATAGCTCGCCGAGCTGATGCAAAGTCTAATAAAAATTTTGAGTTAGCCGACCAGATTAGAGAAGAGCTCTTAGATAATGGAATTATTTTAGAAGATACAAAAAGCGGGACAAAATGGAAGAAAGCGTAAATCCAAATAAAATATTTTTCTTTGACACTACTCTTAGAGATGGCCAACAAACTACTGGTGTTGATTTTTCGGTAGATGATAAAGTTAAATTTTCTTCAGCTTTAGATGAACTTGGAATTGATTATGTAGAGGGTGGGTGGCCAGGTTCTAACCCTACAGATGATAAGTTTTTTCAATCAACTATAAATCTAAAGAATTCAAATTTAGTCGCTTTTGGAATGACTAGGAGACCATCTACGAGCGCATCTAATGATCCTGGTTTAAATAGTCTAATTAATACTAATGTCGGTCATATATGTATCGTAGGCAAATCTTCAGCTTATCAAGTGGAAAAAGCTCTTGGTATTTCCAAAGAAGACAATCTCCAGATGATTGGTGAAAGTATTCAACACATTAACCAAAAGGGTATTGAGGCAATGTATGATGCAGAGCATTTTTTTGATGGATATAAATCAGATCCCGAATTTGCTATGAATTGCTTACTTGAGGCTTATAAAAATAACGCCAGATGGATAGTACTCTGTGATACCAATGGTGGAACATTACCTCACGAAGTAGAAAAAATTGTCTCTGAAGTGATCAAGAAAATTCCAGGAGAAAGACTAGGAATACATGCCCATAATGATACTGAAAATGCTGTCGCTAATTCTTTAGCAGCTGTTAGAGCAGGCGTCCGACAGGTCCAAGGAACAATTAATGGTCTTGGTGAGCGATGTGGAAATGCAAATTTAGTTTCAGTCATACCTTCTATTTTATTAAAAACTGATTTTGAATCCTCCATTCCTATAGAAAATTTGACTTTATTAAAGAAAACCTCTCTTTTATTAGATGAACTCCTAAATAGAGCACCTAATAGTCAACAACCTTATGTTGGTGAGAATGCCTTTTCTCATAAAGGGGGTCTTCATGTGTCTGCAATTAACAAAGACCCAAAAACTTATGAGCACATAGATCCTCAATTAGTAGGCAACACAAGAAAAATAGTTATTTCAGATCAGTCAGGTCGTTCAAATATTACTTCTCTTTTGAATACAGTTGGCATTAAGCCCGATGATCATAAAGATAAGTTAGACTTACTTTTGCAGAAGGTTAAAGAAAGAGAGTTTAAGGGATATGCTTTCGATCAAGCTCTTGCGAGTTTTGAGATTTTGGCTAGAGAGACGCTCTTTGGTCTGCCAAATTATTTTGAATTAGTGAGATTTAAAGTCATAGATGATAGAAGATGGAATGCTAGAGGGGACTTAGTTACAGAATCTGAAGCAACTGTAAGAATTATTGTCAATAAAGAAGAATACATGAATGTCGAAATTGGAAATGGTCCAGTTAATGCTCTTGATAAAGCCTTAAGAAAATCTCTTATGGGATTTTATCCAGCTTTAGAGGATTTAGAACTTACTGATTTTAAAGTTAGAATTCTTTCTTCTGAGAAAGGTACTGATGCGATAGTGAGAGTTATTATTGAGTCTAAAGATAAAGAAGGTAATTTTTGGACCACGGTAGGGGTTTCTACTAATATTATTGATGCATCTTACAATGCATTAAGAGAAAGTTTAATCTATAAACTAATTAAGACTTCTTGAAAAAAAAAATTCAATTTCTTTTTAATAAACCGCAACTATCTGAAAACATAGGTATGTCTATCCGATCTTTAGGATGTTTTGGTTTTGAGGAGGTTGGCCTAGTTAGTCCAAAAAAACCATGGCCAAATGATAAAGGAATTAGGTCTTCAAAGCATTTTGAGTCAGTAGCCAAAAAAGTTAAAACATTTAATTCAATCCCTGAAGCAATAGTTAAATCAGATTTAGTTATAGCCACTTCAGTTCGAAAAAGAGAGCTCTCCATCCCTTTAATTAACATTGAGGAAGTTGATAAATTAAAAGCTAAAAAAATTACTATTTTATTTGGACAAGAAAATAATGGCTTAAGCAATAAAGAAATATCGTATGCAAACTATATTTTGACCATTCCCACTCAAAAAAGCAAATCTCTTAATCTATCGCACTCTGTTTCAGTTGTGGCTTATATGCTAAGTAAATCTCCCAAAGTAGACGAAGAAAAAATTTTGCACAGTGGCCTAAAACCTCAAGAAACTGAAAAATTCATTAGTTATTTGATGCAACTATTAGAAAATCGTCGATTTACAACAATTAAAGCAAAAACTCAGAATCTCGAACTATCTCTGAGGAGTTTTCTTAAAACATCTAATATTGACCAAAAAATGCTAAAAACAGCTTATGGTGTTATAAAATTTCTTACAAAATAAATTGACTTAAAATACGAAATCTATATAAAACACCAATTCATGACAAAAAGAGCATCTTCAAAACACAAAATTGATAGAAGACTTGGTTTAAATTTATGGGGTAGGCCAAAAAGCCCATTTAACAGAAGACCTTATGGACCTGGTCAACACGGTCAGGCAAGAAAAAGAAAACTATCTGATTTTGGAGTTCAGTTAGCCGCTAAACAGAAACTTAAAAAGTATTATGGAGATATCACTGAAAAGCAGTTTTTAAAAATCTATAAAGAAGCATCAAGAAAAAAAGGTGATACTAGCCAAATACTAATTGAACTACTTGAAAGACGTCTAGATGCTGTTGTGTTCAGACTTAAATTTGCTCCAACTGTATTTGCTTCCAGACAGTTAGTTAATCACGGGCATGTTATGGTTAACGGTAAAGTAGTAGATAAGAAATCTTATCAAGTAAAAGATGGTGATGAAATTTCTCTACAACAAGAAAGCCAAAATATTCCAATGATTATTCAAACTTTGAGTTCAAATGAAAGAGATGTACCTGAATATTTACAACTAGAGATCTCTAAATGCTTAGGTAAATTTATTCGTGGCCCTCAGCTTACTGATGTTCCGTATCCGGTTCAAATGGAACCAAACCTAGTTGTAGAATTCTACTCTAGATAAAAATTTTAGCTTATTTCTGTTTTTATTCCTCGAGTATTGAATAACTCTATCAACTCTCCAGACTCAGCCATTTCCTTCATAATATCACAACCACCAACAAATTCTTTTTTGATATATAGCTGAGGTATTGTAGGCCAATTCGAGAAAACTTTAATTCCTTCACGAATTGACTCATCATCTAAAACATTACAGTGACCAAAATCCACTCCACATTTCTTTAGTATAGCACTTGCGACGGAGGAAAAACCACACATAGGAAAATCAGGATTTCCTTTCATAAAAAGAAATACGTCGTTCCCTCCAATCATCTTTTCAATATTCTCTTTAGTTGTATTGTCTAGTTCCATTAAATTGTTCCTTTCGTTTTAAGTTGCATAGCGTGTAATTCTGAGTCCATTAATCCTTCTAAAGACCGATAAACTAATTGGTGTTGTTGAATTCTTGAAAGACCATTAAATTTTGAACTTTCTATCGTTACTGAGTAGTGATTATTATCTCCAGCTAGGTCTTCTACCAAAATTTTAGATTCTGGAAATTTATTAGCTATCAAACTTTCTAATTTTTTTTGTTCAATTGGCATTTAATTAATTATTTTTTCAAAATTTTTATTATATTTTTCTAACATATCAGAATATTCAAATTTTTTGGAATTTATTTCAAAAGTATTTAATTTGACATGACCTATAGATAAATTATTAATTTGATTTTTATTTAGCATTGAAAAAACTTCCTCTTTATTTTTTGGGTTAATAGCTAATATATATCCTGCAGAGTATTCACAGAAGATATCTTTTTCTTCGTTGATCTCTATGGAAAAACCAAGATTTTTTTGAGTCATTTTAATCAAAGACATAAATATACCACCTCTTGAAATATCATTGGCAGATTGAATAAGATTTTTTTTAGCTGCCTCTTGAATAAATTTAGCAGTTTTAATTTCTAAATTAATTTCAGGGGCTAACAGTTCATTAAAATCACAAATTAAATTTGTAATTTTTTGATCTTGAAGAAAATAGGGGCTAAAGTCAGCCCCCAGACTTTTGCCTAAGAGGATTAATTCATCATTTTCTCCAATAAATTTATTTTGTAATAGGTTTTTCCAATTCGAATTACAACCAACCATACCAATTACAGGAGTAGGGTTGATGGGCCTATCATTAGTTTGGTTATAAAGAGAAACATTTCCAGATACGATCGGTGTATCTAATTTTTTCGCTATATCAGATAAACCACTTATTGATAAAACTATTTCTCCCATAATATTTGGATCAAGAGGGCTGGCAAAATTAAGATTATTCGTAATTGCCATAGGTTTAATATTAGAGGCAATAAGGTTTCTATATGCCTCCAAAACTGTATATGTCATACCTTTCTCAGGGTTAATACGAATGTAAAGAGGATTACAGTCAGTGGTGGCACCTATAGCCTTTTCTGTGTTGTGGATCTTGACTACTCCTGCGGATTGACCAGGCTCTTTTATAGTATCCCCCATAACTGTAGAGTCATACTGGTTGTACACCCAACTCTTATCTAAATAATTCAAATTATTCATATAATTTGAAATCATTTTTTCGATATCTAATTTAGATGTATCAAAATTTCTTTTTTTTCTTTTCTTTGGAAGGGAAAATTCTCGATCGTACTCAGGCGCATCATCAACAATTATATCGACAGGTAAATCTACAACAATTTTTTCATTAGAAGAAAATACTACTCGTTTAGTATTTGTTATTTCTCCAATAACCTCATAGTCAATTTGCCACTTTTTGAGTATTTCTCTAATTTTTTCATTATTATCTTTTTCTATAACAGCTAGCATTCTTTCCTGACTTTCTGATAGTAATATCTCATAAGGGGTCAGGGGTTGACGTAAGGGCACCTTATCTAGGTTTATATGCACACCAACATTTCCTTTAGAGGCCATCTCAACAGAAGAGGAAGTTATGCCAGCCGCACCCATATCTTGCATAGACTCAATCAGACCTGAGGACATTAATTCAAGACAACCTTCCATTAATAGTTTCTCCATGAAAGGATCCCCAACTTGCACCGAAGGTCTTTTTTCATCTTCATCATCTTCAGAGAAAACATCAGACGCCATACTGGCGCCATGGATCCCATCTTTTCCGGTTTTTGAACCAATATAGACTATTAAACCGCCAATAGTTTTAGGTTTAGAGTAAAATATTGAGTCGTTTTTCACATGGCCTATAGCCATTGCATTAACCAGATTATTAAAATCGTAAGTTTTATCGAATTCACATTCGCCGCCAATATTGGGGATGCCGATGCAATTTCCATAGTGCCCAATGCCATGAACAACGCCATTTAATAAATAGTTTGTCTTATCTGAGGATATTTCTCCAAATCGAATAGAGTCCAAAGTAGCAATAGGTCTAGCGCCCATAGTAAAAATATCTCTTAAAATACCGCCTACACCAGTTGCTGAGCCGTTGAAGGGTTCTATGTAGCTGGGATGATTATGGCTTTCAATTTTGAAAGCAATACCATCATTGTCTTTTACATCAATGATTCCCGCATTTTCACCAGGACCTTGTATGACTATCTCATTATTAGTAGGTAACTTTTTCAACCATTTCTTAGAAGTTTTATAACAACAATGTTCATTCCACATTGCAGAGAAAATTCCTAGTTCCTCAATAGTTAAATCTCTTTTTAAACAATCTTTAATTACTTGAAATTCATCTAGAGTCAGACCATGCTGTAAAATTAATTCATCATTCATGATAAGACCGACTCAATAATTTTTTTTCCATCTTTTGAGACATGGAAATCTTGATAAGCCCTCTCAGGGTGAGGCATCATTCCTAAGATATTTCTATTTTTATTCGTAATACCAGCAATATTATCTAAAGATCCATTAAAATTCCCATCTTCAATCTGGTATTCACCTCTACAATACTCAAAAGCTATCAGACCCTCATCTTGTAAGTAGCCTAATGTTTCTTGATCGCAATAAAAGTTCCCTTCATTATGAGCTACTGGAATCTGTAGCACTTCATCATCTTTGATATTGCAATTAAATTTATTATCGAATTTTTTTTTTATATGACAGTCTTTCCCTAAAAACTTTATAGATTTATTTTGAATTAAAGCGCCTTTTAGTAAACCAATTTCAGTTAGTATTTGGAAACCATTGCATATACCTAAAAGATATCTTCCATTATTAGCATGATCAATGACATCATCAATGATATTGCTTTTTGCGGCCATTGCTCCTGAGCGAAGATAATCACCAAAGCTAAAACCACCTGGGAGTATGACTAAATCTACCTTAGGTAAGGATGACTCTTCATGCCAGATATTCAATACCTCTCCCTGAGTTAAATCTCTTAGATACGTAAGGGCATCTCTATCACAATTTGATCCTGGAAAAGTGATTACAGCTGATTTAAAGCTCATCCAAGTACTTCGTACTCTTCAATAATTTCATTAACTAATAATTTTTTGCATGCGGCATCAATTTTTTTAGATCTTTCTTCTTCATTAAGACTGTCAGGGAGATCAATTTCAATTAATTTGCCTTGCCTGATATTGCTAAAATCCTCAAAACCTAAACTTTTTAGTGATTGTTCAATTACTTTACCCTGAGGTTCGAGTATTTGGTTTTTGAGTCTAATAAGGATTTTAATTCTCATTATGATTTTATATTTAATCGTTCTAGTACCTCTTGATAGGCACCCTCAACATCACCCAAATCTCTTCGAAAACGATCTTTGTCCAATTTCTTGTTAGTTTTTAAATCCCATAAACGGCATGTATCAGGTGAAATTTCATCAGCGAGAATGACTTCTTTTGTTTTTTTGCAAATTCCAAACTCTAATTTGAAGTCAATTAAGTTAATACCAATAGAGTAGAAAATACCTCTTAGAATATCGTTAATTCTAAGTGAGTATTCATCTATCAATTCTAATTCATCAAATGAGCAGAGCCCTATATTTAAAATATGTTCAGAGCTGATGTGTGGGTCCCCGAGTTCATCTGATTTTAGACAATACTCAATTAATGTATCATTAAGAGGGGTGCCTTCTTTGACACCAAACTTTTTTGATAATGATCCAGCAAAATAATTTCTTACTAAAACTTCGATCGGAATAATTTCTACTTTCTTTAAAAGTTGAGATTTTTTATCTAACTTTTTAAGAAAGTGAGTTGGAATATTGCAGTTATTGAGTACATCAAATAAATAAGAGGAGATCGAGTTATTTATAATACTTTTATTTTTAATAGATCCTTTTTTGAGATTATTAAAGGCAGTAGCATCATCTTTATAAGTAGCTACTACTTGGTAAGGTGATTTAGCATAGATAATTTTTGCTTTTCCTTCATATAATTTTTTCATTTTGGAAGCCATTTAAATAACCCTTTTAAAGATCAAATCAACATTTTTAAATAGATTGTTGTTAGTAAAGATAAGATCAATTTTTTTTGATAAATTAAATTTTGATAAAGTTGGGTGAGCGAGCAAATTTATTTTAAACTCAGTCTTTTCATTCCAGGTTTTAAGCGCACATTCTTGGACAATTTTATAAGCATCCTCTCTTGAAACGCCATTTTCAATGAGGAAAATAAGAACGTTTTGAGAGAAGGGGAGACCTTTAAGTAATTCAACATTTAAAAGCATATTATTTTTGTGAACAACTAGATTATTAACTATATTAATCATTCTCTGAACAGCAAAATCAAGTGTAATGGTTGCATTAGGTGCATTAATTCTTTCTACACTTGAATGGCTAATATCTCGCTCATGCCAAGTTGTGATATTTTCAAGAGCTGGAATTATAAGAGATCTGATGACTTTCGCTAGTCCAGAAACATTTTCTGATAAGATAGGATTTTTTTTATGAGGCATTGCTGAGCTACCTTTTTGCCCCTTTCCAAAACCCTCTTCAACTTCAAGCACTTCTGTTCTTTGTAAGTGTCTAATTTCAGTTGCTAGTCTTTCTAAAGAACTTGCTGTTAATGAAAATACACTAAAAAGTTCTGCATGTCGGTCTCGTGGAATAATTTGTGTGGATACAGGTTCAATTGAAAACTTTAATTTCTTAGCAACAATTTCTTCAACTCTTTGGTCAATATTAGAATATGTTCCTATGGGGCCCGACATTTGAATAGTTTGAATTTGATTGATCGCTCTTTTTAATCTATCCAAGTTTCTTTTATTTTCCTCAAAATATCCAAGGATCTTTAGACCAAAAGTAGTTGTTTCAGCATGAATACCATGACTTCGTCCAATACAAACTGTATGCTTATGTTTTATAGCGATTTTTTTTAGAGCTTTGCCATAATCCTCCAAGCCTTTTTTAATAATGGCGCTTGCTTGACTAAGCTGAATAGAAAAAGATGTGTCTAAAATATCACTCGAAGTCAGACCTTTATGAATAAATCTAGACTCTGGCCCTACATATTTTGCAACATTTGTTAAAAAAGCAATAACATCATGCTTAGTTTTCTTTTCA
Source organism: Alphaproteobacteria bacterium (assembly GCA_045560885.1). GTDB lineage: Bacteria > Pseudomonadota > Alphaproteobacteria > HIMB59 > HIMB59 > HIMB59. The sequence goes on along the minus strand of JBJKYU010000063.1, from coordinate 2,992 downwards.
ATTTGTTCAATTTCTCTGACTTTGAATTTAGCTTTTTTTTTAATTTTAGAGGTTGTTCCTTTTGGAATTTGACCTAATTGCTCCATTGCTGAAGATGCAAGAATTTCAATATCAAGCCATATTTGAAACTTATTTTGATCTTCCCAAATATCTTTTAGTATTTTTCTAGAGTATCTTGGTATCAATTATAAAAAACCCCATTTGGAGATTCTGTCAGAATCTCAATCTTATCACCATTTATATATACCGTATGTTCGTATTGAGCGCTAAGTGTTTTATCTTTTGTCACAGCTGTCCATCCGTCATTAAGTATTTTTGAGTGATATTTGCCAGCATTAATCATAGGTTCAACAGTAAAAATCATGCCATCAACAAACTTAATATCATCATAATCTTTGTCATAGTAATGCAGGATGCTAGGATTCTCATGAAAGTTTAAACCAACTCCATGACCACAGAAGTCTCTGACTATACTAAAATTATTAGGATGAGCTATTTCTTCAATTTTTTTACCAATGAGGCTTATTGAAGAACCGACTTCTATTACTTTTAAACTTTCAAATAAACAAGAGTAGGTAATGTCACAAAGATTCTGTGCTTTGACAGAAATATTTCCAACTTTATACATTCTCGAAGAGTCACCATGCCAGCCGTCAATAATTGTAGTCACATCAACATTTAGAATATCCCCTTCTTCAAGTTTGCGATTTTTAGAGGGTATACCGTGACAAATAACACGATTTAATGAAGTACAAGTAGATTTTGGGAAGCCACGATAAAAAAGAGGAGCAGGCAAACCTCCCAATTTTTTTATTCTATCAAAGCAAAAATTATCAATTTCATCAGTGGTAATCCCTACAGCAATTAAATGATTTAATTCATCTAAAATCTCAGCAGAAATTCTACTAGCTTCTCTACAAGAATTTATTTCACTTGGTTTATAAGTTTTAATTTTCATTAATTTCAACTTGTTGTATTACATTAATTCCTTTCTTTGACACTTCGCAGGAAAATGCAATAAATTTCACACCATTATTTTTAGCAATGATTGAATTTTTATAATATTCCTCATCAATATCTTTGGCTATAGAAAACATTTCTACATCTTTGCGTTGAATTAAATAAACAAGATAGCATTCGTTTCCTTGTTTTGACATTTCTGCTAATTCAATTAAGTGTTTAGATCCTCGAGTGGTTTTGGCATCTGGAAATTCAGATAGGCCTTTTAATCTAGATAAGGTAACTGATTTTACTTCTATAAAACAATTTTTTCCTTTTGGATTATCTATAAAAATATCTACTCTAGAATTCTTACCATATTTAACCTCTTTTTTAATTTCGCCTTGAAGGTGATTTAATATTTTCTTTTCTTTAATTGCTTCGTAAATTATTCCATTTGGTAAAGATGTATTAATTCCAACATATACGCCGTTATGTTTGATGGCCTCCAATCTATATTTCAATTTTGCCTTAGGGTTATCAACTTTAGCTACCAATACTTTAGTTTTTTCATTCAACATTCCTTTTAAAGAGCCTGTATTTGGGCAATAAGTTGTTATGACATTCCCATCAATTATTACATCCACAAAAAAACGCTTATAGCGTTTTAGAAAAAAACCCTCTAATATTTTTTCTTTAAATTTCATTATGGTTAAAAATAATATTAAAAATGCATGCCTTGTAGTTATAGGTAACGAGATTTTAACAGGAAGAACTCAAGATAAAAATATAAATCATGTAGCAAAAGAGTTTTTTAAAGTTGGTATTTTATTAAATTATGTTTGTGTCATACCAGATATTCAAAAAATAATTGTAAAAGAAATTCGTAGATTGAAGAAAGATTTTGATTATGTAATAACCACTGGAGGTATCGGACCTACTCATGATGATATCACAGCTGAGTCTATTTCAATCGCTGTTGACCGAGAATACAAACTTCATCAAGGAGCATTTAAAGAGTTAATTAAATACTACAAAAAAATTAAATCAGAATTAACAGATGCCAGAAAAAAAATGGCCTACATGCCTTCAGGTTCAAAGTTAATAAAAAATAAAATTAGTGGAGCTCCGGGATTTAACATTGAGAATATTTATGTCTTTGCTGGCATACCTTCGATTGTGGAAGCAATGATGAGAGAATTTGTTAAATCAATTAAAAATAAAAATAAGTTTTATAGTTCATCTATCATTACTAAATTATTTGAAAGTAAAATTGCAAATATTCTTGCTATTGCAGAAAAAAATTTTACCGATGTCTCAATTGGTAGCTATCCTATTTTTGATGGCAAACCAAGGGGAGTAGAGATTGTTATTAGTTCTTTAACTAATAAGAAAAATGCTCAAAAAGCTAAAAAATTTATACAAACAGAAATAAACAAAATTATTTAAGAATTATTAAATTTAATATAAAACAATAGGTCTCTTGGCGGAGTAGCTCAGTTGGTTAGAGCGGTGGAATCATAATCCATGTGTCGGGGGTTCGAATCCCTCCTCCGCTACCAACAATTTTATTGAAATTCATAATTTTTTAACATATCGTTCGCACTCTGATCGCGGGGTAGAGCAGCTTGGTAGCTCGTCAGGCTCATAACCTGAAGGTCGTAGGTTCAAATCCTACCCCCGCAACCAATTACCCACATTTTTCAACCAGTTTTATTTGCATTTTTTATATTTTTTTTTGCAAATGCATTTGACAAAACCTAAAGAAAGTGTAGATATACTCCTACTTTATTCGACTCATTGGGCCATTTATTGTGCACCAGTGATTCTTGCTCTTTATTATTAGTAAATATGAAATGAATAGACGGTGGGTTTATAACGTTGAATTTCGGTAAAGTAAGTGTTTGTAAGAAATACTTACTCGACATTCGGCGTCTAACCTACGTCAATTTAAAACTTTGTTTTTTATGAGTAGGTAATTCAACTTAAGAGTTTGATTATGGCTCAGAACGAACGCTTGCTGCATGCTTTATACATGCAAGTCGAACGAAGG
>JBJKYU010000062.1:0-24432 GCA_045560885.1 Alphaproteobacteria bacterium | reverse complement strand
CCCTCCTAGACGGTGCCGATAATGTTGCTGCAATTGCAGATACAGGTTATTCAGTTGCATCTGACTGGTTCTTCCAAATGGTATTCTGTGCAACAGCGATTTCTATTGTATCTGGTGCATGTGCTGAGCGTATTAAAGTATGGCCATTTATGATTTTTGCAGCCATTATGACTGGAATTATCTATCCAATCTATGGTTCATGGACATGGGGTGGCGGTTGGTTAGCTGAAATGGGCTTTTCCGACTTTGCTGGTTCAACAATCGTTCACTCTGTAGGTGGCTGGGCAGCTGTTGTAGGTTGTCTCATTTTAGGTCCAAGAGCTGGAAAATATAGCAAAGACGGGAAGATTTCTCCAATCGCAGGAGCAAATATGCCTCTTGCTGCCTTAGGTACTTTTATTCTATGGTTTGGTTGGTTCGGATTTAACGGTGGATCTCAATTAGCCCTAGGGAGTGCATTAGATGCAGTTGCTATTTCTATTGTTGTTGTAAATACAAATATTGCAGCATGTGGTGGTGTTGTAGCAGCTATCATCTTATCTCAAATCATGTATAAGAAGATTGATTTATCGATTGCTCTCAACGGTGCTATCGCCGGACTAGTTGCTATTACAGCCGGTCCTGATTTAACCAATCACTTCGTTTCAATGATCATTGGTGCTATCGGAGGTATCGTGTGTACAATTGCGATCCCGATGTTGGATAAAATGAAAATTGATGACGTTGTTGGTGCGATCTCTGCTCACTTAGTTGCAGGTATCTGGGGAACACTAGCTGTTGGTATCTTCGGTGGTGGTGACCTGATGGTTCAGATCGTTGGTATCTTAGCGGCAGCTGTTCTTGTTGTACCTTTAAGCGCAATAGGCTTCTATATTCTAAAAGCGACAACTGGCTTAAGAGTTGATGAAGAGACTGAAGCAGTAGGATTAGATAAAGCTGAGTTAACTACAGTTGCTTATCCTGAGTTCAATTAATATTTAAACATAAGTACTACTTCAAAAAAGGCGCCTTCAGGCGCCTTTTTTTATACTTCAAATAATAAAAACTCCCCTTTATTAGAAGATCGAAAAGTCATCTCTAATAAATCCCCTTTAGTGATAGCAACGCCATCGCCCTCTTTTAAATTGTACTCTTGAAAATTAACATCTCCTTGAACGACATGAATCCAATAATCTTTATCGTTGGAAGGTATGAATTTAACTTCACCGTCTTTGTCAACAATCGAGGCAAATATCGATGTATCTTGATTTATTTCAATCGAGTTATCAGATCCATCATGGGATATGATTTTAGCTAATTTATTGAGTTTATCCTCTTCACTAAAATATTTTTGATTATATTTAGGTTCAATATCACGTTCTTTGGGCACAATCCAAATCTGTAAGAAATGTACTTTCTCAGTAGGAGAGTGATTAAATTCACTATGAACTACGCCAGTTCCAGCACTCATATGTTGCACATCTCCTGGTTTAATAACCGAGCCAGTTCCCATGCTATCTTTATGCTCTAAGGCACCTTCGATAACATAAGAAATAATTTCCATATTGTTATGAGGATGAGCATCAAAACCCCTACCTCCATCTACACGATCATCATTGATAACTCTGAGATTTCCAAATCCCATATTTTGAGGATCATAATAATGGCCAAAGGAAAAAGTATGCTTGCTATCGAGCCATCCAAAATTACTTGGACCTCTGTCTTCACTTTTTCTTAAAGTAATCATTTTAATTTCTCCTGTATTTAAATTAATTGATCAATTTTTGATGTAATTTTTTTACTATCAGGTTTTGTCATTGATGACCAGCTCTCGACTAGATTGCCTTGGCCATCGAATAAATATTTATAAAAATTCCATTGGGGAGTTTTCCCATAGTCACTTGCTATCCATTGATAAAGAGGGTGGGCATTATCTCCTTTAACATCAATGATCTCCGTTAAAATAAATTTTGTTTGATAATTTACGAGACAAAATTCTTTGACGTCTTCCTCCTCACTTAATTCTTGATTAAATGAGTTGGAGGGTGTGCTGATGATAATGAGATTTTTATCTAAGTACTCTCGATGAAGATTAGAGAGATTGGCATACTGTTTGGTGAAGCCACAGCGACTTGCTGTGTTTACTAGTAAAATTGGCTTTCCTTGAAATTCATTCAAATTGATTACATTGCCATCAATATCATTAATGGAAAAATTATAAAGATTTTGTGCCATGCTTGTTCCTGTCATAATTGCGATGATGCTTATAATTTGTATCAGCCACTTCATGACCTTTTATACTTGAATATGGGAAACTAGATTGATCGGATTTCTGATTCAAGCCCGTTTGGACCTAGTTTTAGATACGAATACCAGTCTTGATGAACCACATCCCAGTCTATTTCTATCCCTAGACCAGGATCAGGGTTCACGGTCACTTCACCCTTATGATTTGTTCGAATAAAGGTTTTGGCCCCATGTTCGTGGTCCTCAAATGGGACAACTTGTTCAAAATAATCACAATTATCGTGGCTTAACATAATATGCAAATTTGCTGCTTGACCTAAAGGGTAGGACCAAGACTGAAGCTCAGTATTTTTATTGAAATTCTTTGCTATTTTCATCACTTCCAAGGCTTTTGTAATGCCGCCTACATAGGTAGTATCTACTCTGGCATGATGAAAAACATCTAATTTGAGAGATTGCTCAATTTGAAAGGGGTTGAGTATGGAGTTTCCTGCACCAATCACGGGTGTTTTGATTAGTGGTCGAAGCCATTGATAACTTTCCCAATCAAAATCATTAAATGGTGCCTCAAACCAAATAAAATTTAATTCATCTAATTTTTTACCTAGTAGGAGGGCATCCTCACGATTATATCGCTGCTCACAATCAATCATAAATTTCATATCGGGAAATAGTGGACAGACTTGAGAGATCATTTGAAGATCAAATTCAACATCACACCATGTGTGAAATTTGACGGTATGGAAATGTTGGGTCTCTAAATTTTTAACAAAGTTTATATATTCATCGATGCTATGAAAAAGTGGAGTGGAGGCATAAGAGGCAATACTATCTCTTTTTCTTCCCAGAACATCACAAAGAGGTTTATTGATGGACTTGGCATAACCATCCCACATTGCAATATCAATAGAAGAAACAGCAAGCGGATTGAGAGGAACGCAGCGAGTCAACATAAATTGATTTAGCTCAGATCGTTGTTGTAAATTTTTGCCCAGAATTTCAGGAAATAAATTTCGACAGGCCTCTACAACTGAGTGATCATAATGATGTTCAGTTGGAATCAGAACTCCTCCCACACATTCAATGCCAGACTCAGTGATTAGTTTGACAATGATGTTAGCCTCAAACATTGGAGACATATCTTTGGCCCAAATAATTTGAGGAGCATTTGATTTACATGCAAATGCTTCTGCCGAGATGATATCTAACTCGGCCATGGGGAATTTACTGAAACTTTCGAGCTAAGTGCCGAAGCTTCCCATCTGTGGCATCAAACTCTAAATAACATCCTTGAAGGTGACGCATCCCCTCATTGGAGTCATAAGCAGTTCGACCATGGAGAAGGCGGTGATTATCAAACATCATAATATCGCCTGGCTGTAATTTAAATTTAAGTTCAAAATCTGATGCAGAATAAAGCTCACTTAATAACTTTCGAGAACGGTAGAAAGTATTAAGTTTTTCTGTGTCTAATGGGGGGACATAGTCAACTCGAGTACTGTAGCGGACTTGTTTGTAATCCCCATCATCATCCAATTCAATTAACTCTCCCCAATTTTCTAAAACAATATCTTTATCTTGAAATTGATATCGAAGATTAGTTGTTGTCAGTGATTGGAAGGCCTCAGGATCACGGGTTTTGATATGTTCAGCAACCGCAAAACCATCAACAAGTGTTGAAAAACCACCGCTAACTTCATTTTGAAGGCAATGTAAAAATTGAATACCAGGTGCCGTTGGTTTTCGATAAGGATTATCTGTATGAGGTGGTAGAGCAATAGGCTTATAGGCTAAATCATTAGGGTTCGGCTTCGACATTACATCAAAGTATTCTCCAAAGTTTGTATTTTTTACTGGACCAATCGAGTTTACAAACTTGAGAAGATATTTGTTTTCAGTGGGCACATTTTTAATGATGACAAATCCATATTTATAAAAATTAATCAAGAGATCATACATTGATTTTTTTTCTGCCATTCCTTCCTCAAATTTTGCCTCTGGAAATTGACTTAAGGATGAATTCCACAAAACTCTCTTTGGTAAAGGACCACGTTTATTTTTTTCATCATCCATTTCTAAAAGAAGATCATTCATATTGTAGGAACCCTTCACGCCGTCATTGAATTCAATATTAAGCAAATGATCAGAAAGAGTAGCTGACGAAATTTGTAGATCTAAATCAATTGAAGAAGGTTCATATAATCGTTGATGAGTATCAACATCGAAAAACTCTTCGCCTGGTAGTCTTTCTCTAAGCCAAACCGGATGTAATTGAAAATATTTATTCTGATAACTCACACTCAGTGAGTTGTTTTGAAATTGAACGTCCATAGAACCACCTCAAATAATATTCTTGCTAGGATATTTTGCTAAAATAATATAGTTGTCAATCAAGAAATTATATTTGGATTTGAAAGATAGCTTCTATTTCCACCGAAAAACCAAGAGGCAGAGAATTGACTCCCACTGCCGCTCTAGCGTGTACGCCTTTTTCGCCAAAAACATTCTTCATCAAATCCGAACATCCATTAATGACTAATGGTTGTTTGGTAAAATCATTGGAGCAATTCACAAAGCCTGTTAATTTAATAAGCTGGGTGACTTTATTTAGATCTCCAATTTCATTCTTCAGTGCAGCTAAAATGGCAAGACCACATCTTTGGGCATGTTCTTGAGCGGTTTCAAGAGATAGGTCTTTTCCTACAACCCCTTGAGCAAAAGTTCCATCCTCTAAAAGGGGACCTTGGCCTGAAATGTAAGCCATGTTATCTACGAGCACACAAGGTTTGTAACTTCCCGCAGGTTTTGCTGGATTGGGTAATTGTAGTCCTAATTTTTCAAGATTTTGTTCAACGCTCATCAGAGTTTATCTTCTTCCTCCTCAATTTTATTGATAATTTGATCTGTTGCCAACTGCATTCCAACAGATGAGGCTGTTCGAGGAACAATCATGGAAGGGGTATTATCTTCATAGATATCACTGGTTCGACCCACTCGAATACGCGCAAAGTTGTAAGGAGCCACAACTGCATAAACGACAATCATATAAATAAAATAACCATAAGCACCAAAATAGGCCATAAAACCAGAGGCTAACAGAGGCCCAGCCACCATTCCCAAAGCATTTACAAGTGTTAATGTTGAACTAGCTGAAACTATTTCCTCTTTTTCTAAAAAGTCATTCATATGCGAAATCACAACAGCATAGTAAGGAAGAGAAACTGCAGAATGAATTCCAACAAATATTAACAAAATATAAAAAGAAATAGAACCAAACAAAAATGCGAAAATCAAAGATCCGATTGCAATAAGGTTTAAGATAAGAAGAATTGATCGACGATCAAATTTGTCAGAGATTTTTCCAATAGGAAATTGAAAGATAGCTCCAACAAATGTATTCACAAAAACTAAAATAGAAATTTGGAAAATACTCAGTCCAATTTTTGCGCCGAACACTGCCATTAATCCGAATAATACAGAATAAATCATCCCTATAGCAAAGGAGCCTACAAATGCCATAGGTGATTTTGAATATAATTCTTTTAAAGATAGAAATTTAGGAGTAGTAAAATCTGGAGCTGGTTTTTTTGTGAGAAGAATTGGAACCAATGCTAATGATATTAATAGTGATGTTAAAATATAAAGATGAGCTTCAGTTGTTGCTTTTAAATTCACGAGCATCACCCCTGCGCACATGGAGACATAAAGAACAATCATATAAAATCCAATCAACTGACCTCGTGACTGATTATCAGCACGATCATTTAACCAACTCTCACAAACGATATAGATTGCAGCAAATGAAAAGCCAGTAATCATGCGAAAGGCTAACCAAGCAACAGGATTAATAATGACCCAATGTAAAAGGATAGCGATTGAACCCAGTGAAGCGAAAGCAGCGAAAACTCTTATATGCCCCACATTTTTAATAAGCTTGGGACATTGGATGGAGCTGAATAAATAACCAACAAAATAACCGGTGAACACATAACCAATTTCGAAATCAGAAAAATTAAAAAAAACAGCGTTAATATTAAGAAGGGTTCCTTGAAGTGCATGAGCTAACATAATTAGCCCAAATCCACTAAATAAAGCCCAAGAATTTATAATTGTCCCAAACATCACGGCTTAAATAAACCTTTAAAATGGGAATGCAATAGCTATTTTTGAAAAGGGAGGTTTGTCATTTTAGCACTGATTTCAATGCCATTTATTTGTAAATTTAGATCTTGATCAATTGTTTGATAAGTTTTATCAACCATAGCGATACCTAAACATTTGCCAAAATCTGGGCTGTAACAAGCTGATCGCAAAGTGCCTATTTCATTTTCTCCAATCAATATAGGTAAGTGTTCAGTTACAGAAATTTCTTTTAAATCCATCATTATACCTACAAGCGATCGGGAAACACCTTGCTGTTGTTGCTTTTCAAGGACTTCTTTGCCTAAATACTCAATGTCAGGATTAAAGCTGACAAAGGCATCAAGTCCACACTCTAGGGGAGTGTCGTTCATATCCATATCATTACCATAGGATAATAACCCAGACTCAATTCGCTCAATTAAGTTAGGACAACCGGGTCGAGCCTCTAAGTCTTCACCTTCTTTTAAAAGCCGATCATATAATTGAACACCTATTTCATCATGATCAACATAAATTTCAAAACCTCCTTGTTTAGACCAACCAGATCGAGCAATCAAAAACTCATGATTGTTAAATTCATATCGTTTAAAATTGAAGAATTTTAAATTAAGAATTTCATCACCAAATATTCTTCTCATCAACTCAAACGATTTAGGGCCTTGAACTGTAAGAGGATTAACATTAGGCTCAGTTATGGAGACATCTAAATTTTTTCCTATCGCTATCCCTTTGGCATATAGAAGTACATCCGTATCGGAGATAGAGACCCACCAAGTATTTTTTTGAACTTTCATAATTAAAGGGTCATTTAAAATCTTTCCCTGATCATCAACGATAGGGGCGTAATAGCAAATATGATCTTTGGCGTGAGATAGATCTCGACAAGTAATCAGTTGTGTTAGGTAATCAGCATCAGGTCCTTGAATTTGAACCTGCCTTTGAACAGAGACATCCCAAATTTGTACATGATTTTTTAAATGATTACAGTCATCAACAACACCATGAAAAGAAGCAGGTAGTAACATATGATTATAAACCGTGTAAGCTTGTACACCATATTCCTCAATGCGTTTAGTAAAGGGCGTTGACCTTACTCTGGCACTTTTAGCAATTATAGGGTTCATATAAATAGAAAATTAGTTAATATGTATTCTTGAAACAAATCAAACTCTATTTTATTTCATCCCTATTTTTATCATTCATCTTTTTGTTTCCATTGATTGCATTAGCTCAAACCAATTCAGAGAGAGTTGATTATCTTTTTGAACAATTACAAGAACCTTTGGACTATGACTCTCAACAGGAAATAAAGGGTGCGATCATGAGAATATGGGAAGTTTCCAAAAGCGCTGAATTACAAGAAAAAATTAATAAAATCGGCTATTTCATTAATCTTCGACAGTACCAAGGCGCAGAAGATTTTTTAACAGAAATTATTGCTGAGCAAGATGATTTTTTGGATGCTTATTATAAAAGAGCCATCGTCCATTACTACCAAGGTGAAATTATAGAAGCAGAAGCCGACTTATATCGAACACTTGCACTGGAGCCTCGTCATTTCGATGCATTAAAGGTATTAGGATTGGTTTTAGAAAAACAAAATAAACTTAGTGAAGCTAAAAATGTTTATGCTGAGCTTCATAAAATTTTACCTTTTGATGAATCAGTAACTGAGAAAATTCAAAACTTAGAAAATTCGATATAATTAATCATTGTCCGTCAGACCAGCGCCCGCACCAGACAATTTTTTTTCTTCACTTTCCTCAACAAAAGTTTCTAGAGAAAGTTGATAAAGATAATTCCAAGTTTCATCAGAGTATTGTTTTTGACGTTGATTAGAAATATCCAAACTTATGTTATTTGCTTGAGGTGGAATATTTTGTTTGTCAAAAGAAATAACCTGCCCTGGTGTAATAGAAAAATTAATTTCGTTTGAAGAAAAAATAAAAGTAATTAAATTTTTTTGAGCTGACTTAATTAAAAATGGAATAATTAAAAGAGGTTCTTGAATGCTACCTATATGAAATTGATTTTGATCTTTGAAATGATGAGATTGATCTAAAAAAAATAAGCCAAAATGGATCGGGCATACTTGTTTTTGATTATTGACTTGAAGGTCTATTTTTTTGGTGCATTCGCTGTAAGGAGTATTAATTAAACGATTAAAACTTTCTAATCCAGGAAGCTCTGATTGTTCTAAAATTCTTACAATTTTACCAGCTTCTTCCGCTATACCCCAACTTAAGCCTTGATGTTTGGTTACCCTTTTTACAGTAGTCTCTATTTCATAAAGAGAATGCATCAGGCAATTTTTTTGTAAGACCAAGTATCATCGGAAAGTCTGATTTCTTTCATCAGTGGAGCTCCTTGATACATGGTAATTCGGACCCATCGATCAGAGCGAGGATCAAATCTTGTAGCACCAAAAAATGATAATTTTAGCCGGAGCATATCTACCGGTATGAGAGATTTTGAAATTGTATTATCTTGAATCTCAGAGTAGGGAAGTTTTTCACAAATAAAAATTCTTCTTAAAACATGTCGAAATTCTTGGCTTTTTTGTAGATAATTGGATAAGAGCTCTTTTGGATCATAGTTTTTGAGCTGCTTATACAAAAGGTTGATATCGCGCGCAATGGCAAGGGGCAATTCCAGCTCCGCTCCATCCTCATTAAATCGATCAGACATTCTTGGTTCTTGTTTGTTTTTAGAGTAGTACCAAAAATTATAGATATTATCTTTTTTCTCAAAGTTGATATCAATCAGCCATCCATATCTATTTTCGATGAGATTACAAATATCTCCAATTGTTCTAGAAGTATCAATATCGAAGTAATTCTCTTCATCTATAGACATTTCATAGCTTAAAGGCTCTACCAAATCAGGATAGACCTCCATTAAAAGTGAAACGATAAGCTCACAACACTCTGGCTGAGTATTTTCTTCAACCCACAGATATAAAGAATTCCAAAAAAACTTTTCTAAAGAAATTTTTGATAAGTATTTTTTAAATTGAATTAAATCCTCAGAAAGCTCAGTATTTTTTTTAATTTGATATTCGCTATCTGTTTTCCAAAATTTTATGTTTTCTTGTATGATCGAGAGATAAGAATGAAATTTTTCTAATTCTTCTTTTGATACTTCAGGCAGTTTTCGTATAGCTTGAAGTGCTTTTTCTCTTGAATGTACCCATTGATTGAGTAGTGCAGGGTGGTTAACAATAAAAGGCGCCATCCCTAAGCCTGTTGAATTTCCAATTCCTAAGTTTCGAGCAATATTATCATCGAGCATTACTGCTGATTTAGGTGATCGTTGATAGGCTACGTGATTGACCATATCAAAAGTGAATTGTCGTGCTAAAAATACAAGCATCATTTCCAATCGAAATGGTCCTTTTAATTCTTCACGATCTTGAACTTTAATACGATCCGCTAATCCAAATTTTCCTGAACCATAAACTGCAGTTGTACGGTAGAGATACCCTACATCGTATAAAATTTTTGTATTTGGTTGTTTTCCTTGAGATAGTTGATCAACCACGTGTTCAAAAACTCTTACTGATTTATTAGCGCGAGATAAACATAGTTCTTTTTCGGTTACTCGGCCCTGTTCTTGAAGAGGGACATTATCTTTTAGGCGCTGAATATCTTCAGCTGATGGTACGCCATCAAACAAAACAAAAGACGCATCCCATTTAGTGGCGATGACTCGATCGGAACGATCACTGTCATCAAGGTGGTTTGAAAAGCAAATTAACGAGTATTGTTTTGAGCCATTTTTAACAACATAGACGCAATGTCCAAAACCCTTATGATCGAGAGCTATTTCTTTCGTTTCAAAGTCCCAATCTTTAAATTCACGAATAAAACTTCTTAAAAAGGATAGTTTTGATTGGTGAAATGAACCTAATCGGTTTAATTTCATGACAAATTCTGGTTTGCGTAAATCTATTTGCATCAGTCAAACTTTCGATAAAAATTGTACCAATTATTCCCTAAGATGTCGTGCGTCTCTTCCTCGCTGAAACCTACTTTTTTTAATCCAATTTCAAGATTGTCAAATCCTCGAGCGTCTTCAAACCATTTCGGTTGGGGAGGAAAGCCTGCATTATCTGAGCTACCTTCGCCAAAATCTTTGGTTTTAGTCCAACTTCCATTGCGCATCCACTCCACAATGCTATCTGGATGCCGGATACATAAGTCAGAACCGATTCCAATTTGTTTAACTGATATTTTTTTTGTTGTTTCGGCGATCATTTCACAAAAAGACTCAAGAGAACAATCAGAGGCACCTTTTAAATGGTGAGGGTAGAGAGAAAAACCAATCATCCCTCCACTATCATTTAAAGCCTTAAGGACATCATCAGATTTATTCCTTAAACCTTTATGCCAAAAAGAAGGATTAGCATGACTTACTACAATTGGAGCATCAGAGATTTCTATTGCTTCGAGTGTAGAAAATTCAGCAGAGTGAGACATGTCCACAATCATTTTCACTCTATTCATTTCTTGGATAACCTCTTTTCCCATTCGAGTAATTCCACTATCTCTTTTTTCATAACAACCAGTGGCTAAAAGTGACTGATTGTTATAAGTTAATTGCATAAACAGAACGCCCTGTTTTTTTAAAGTTTCAACATAGTCAATATTGTCTTCAATCGGAGAACAATTCTGTAGACCATAAAAAATAGCAGTCTTGTTTTGGTTTTTAGCTTCTTCAATATCTTTTGAGTTTTTTCCTTGAAAGATGAGATCTGAGTTTTCTTGAAAAAATACATTCCATTGTTCAATATTTTTTTGGAGTTCATCAAAATCTTCGTGATAACAGATAGTAGCATGGACGGCATCAAGCTTGGCCTGCTGGTTGATTTCAAAAATCTCTCTTGACCAGTTACAATACTGGAGATTATCAACTCGAAAATTCATTCGAGAATTATATGGATCCAGAATTGATGTAGGAAGTCTTTACTTGAGTGTAGAAGTCACGGGCATAAGTACCTTGCTCGCGGGGACCAAAACTAGAGGCTTTTCGGCCTCCAAAAGGAACGTGATAGTCTAATCCGGCTGTTGGCAGATTAACTGTGGCCACGCCTGTTTTAATGTTTTGTTTGAAATACTCAGCTTTTGCAAGGGATTGAGTAATAATCCCACTGGATAATCCAAAGTCAGTATCATTGGCTATCTCAAGTGCATGATCTAAATTTTTGGTAGGAATAACACAAGCAATAGGGCCAAACATTTCCTCTTGGTTTATTCGTGATTTATTATCGCCATCAATAAAAAGGGTAGGTTCCATATAATAGCCTGCCGTTCTCATATTCATCGGATTGCCACCATAAGCAAGCCTAGCTTCACTTTTACCAATCTCAACGTAATTTAAATTTGACTCATATTGAGCTTCATTGGAAGCAGGTCCCATTTGGGTCCCTTCATCTAAGGCATGTCCCACTTTAAGATTTTTAATATTATCAATTAAGCCTTTGATAAAATCATCATAAAGATTTTCATGAACAATCAATCTTGATGAAGCAGTACATTTTTGTCCAGTTCCTCCGTAAGCTCCATTAGCTGCACAAGCTATAGCTGTTTTAAGATCTGCATCTTCCATAACCACTAAAGGATTTTTCGAACCCATCTCCATTTGCATTTTTTTTAAAAAAGGAGACGCATCTTGATAAAGTTTTCTTCCAACATCAACTGAACCCGTAAAAGAAATCGCAACAATATCTTTATGGGTTGCTATTTTGTTTCCAATATCTCCACCAGATCCAAGAACTAAATTAAATAGTCCGTCAGGGATATCTTGATTGGCAATAATTTTTGTAAGTTCAATAGCACTTGCCGGAGTCAATGATGCCGGTTTTAGTATAACAGCATTGCCACACATCATGGCAGGTGCCGCCTTCCAAGCAGGTATGGCTATAGGAAAATTCCATGGCGAAATAATTCCAATTACTCCCAAAGGTTCGCGAGAAATTTCTACTTGAAAGCCTGGACGAGTTGAGGGAATTCTTTCTCCATATAAACGAAGGCACTCCGATCCATAGTATTGAAATTGTTGTCCAGCTCGAGCCACTTCTCCAATTCCTTCCGCTAGAGGTTTGCCCTCTTCGCGAGATAATAGTTCACCTAATTCTTTAGATTTTGCAATTAACTCATCGCCAATTTTAATCAAAATTTGTGATTTTTTTTCAATCCCAACCTTTTCCCATTCTTTTTGAGCTTTGAGTGCAGCTTGAACGGCTTGTTCGAACTGTTGAGCTGTTGCTGATGTATAGCTATCAATTTGATCTGATGTATCAGAGGGATTAATATTATTGAACGAACCCGTTCCTTCGACCCACTGGCCTGCAACATAATTTGAGGATTTCATCAATTATCTTTTTAAAATCTCTGAAAGTCTTTTGGTAGATAAGAAACCAATATTATTTTGATCTTTATCTTGGATGACAAGGTTTTCAGGTTTTTCAGCAATTACTTTATCAATAAATCGATCAATAAATTCATCTTGATTGATTGGCATCGCGCCATTCAAATCCTGTCCATTAAGATCTGACATTATATGCTTAGCTTTAATCACTCTAGCCCTGTTAACATCTTCAACAAAGTCTTTTACATATTGTGTTTGGGGTTTAAGAAGAATTTCGGCAGGAATTCCTTCTTGGTCCATTACACCGTCTTTTAAAATTGCAATTCGATCTCCTAATTTTAGCGCCTCATCTAAATCATGAGTAATGAAAACTACAGTCTTATGTAACTCATCTTGAAGTTCTAAAAGAATATCTTGCATATCTTTTCTTATTAATGGATCTAGGGCGCTGAAAGCTTCATCCATTAAAAGAATATCACCATCATTGGTTAAAGCTCTTGCAAGGCCAACTCGTTGCTGCATGCCACCGGATAAATGTTGGGGGTATTTATCTTCGTATCCAGATAAGCCAACACGTTCAATCCATCTGAGTGCACTTTTTTTAGCTTCTTCTTCACCTATTTTTTGGATATGAAGGCCAAAGATTGTATTTTGTAAAACTGTTTTATGTGGGAGAAGGGCAAAGCGCTGAAATACCATTGCTGTCTTACTTCGACGGAAACTTCTGAGTTCCTCTTCATTCATTTTTAACACTTCATCGCCATCCACAGTGACACTCCCGTCAGTTGGTTCAATTAAACGATTGATATGACGAATGAGAGTTGACTTACCAGAGCCTGATAGGCCCATCACGACTTGGATAGATTTTGCATGAATATCAAGGTTGATGTCTTTTAATCCAAGAACATGATTATGTTTTTCTAGAAGTTCATCTTTACCTACACCATTTTTGACATGTTTCATGGCATTTTTGGGATTTTTACCAAAAATTTTATAAAGGTTTTTAATTTTTATCTTTGCTTCAGACATGGTTTAAACAACCCTTCCAGAACGGTGCTTTTGAATTCTTTGTCCATAAGACTGTGAAACGCGGTCAAAAACAATAGCAACAATCACAATGGCAAGCCCATAAAGAACACCCTTAGTAAAGTATTGATTATAGATAGACTGAAGAACAGGTTGGCCCAATCCTTTAACACCAATCATTGAAGCGATGATAACCATTGCCAATGCCATCATAATAGTTTGGTTGATCCCAGCAAAAATAGTGGGAAGGGCTAAAGGTAATTGAACTTGAAAAAGTTTTTGTCTTTTTGTTGCTCCAAAAGCATCGGCAGCTTCGAGAGCTTCTTGATCAACCTCTCTGATACCTAAGTTCGTTAAACGAATAAGAGGTGGAATAGCATAAATTACCACTGCAATTAAACCTGGTATTTTTCCTATACCCATTAACATCACAATTGGAATTAGATATACAAACGGTGGCATAGTTTGCATGATATCCAAAATGGGAGTCACTATTTTTTGGGTTCTGTCAGATCTAGACATCGCTATACCAGTAGGCAGGCCAATGGCTACTGACATAATCACTGAAGTGAGAATAATAGCAATAGTACTCATGGTTTCCTCCCACATTCTAAAGTACCCGATGAAAACAAATGCCAGGACTGTGCCTACACAAAGTTTAATACTGCGGCTACCCCAGTAAGTGAGGGCCACCAAAACAATCATGAATATTGGCCAAGGTGTAGCTATAAGAGTTTTTTCAAAAAAAACTAACATTTTTAGAAGAGGGTCAAACATAGCATCAATGACATCACCCCATTCACGAGCGAAGTCTTTGTAACTCGCGTCAATACCTTTTTTCATTTCACGGAATTGCTTATTCGGCATTTCTGGGAATGTAGTGAAAAAGTTACTCATTTGATTATATATCCTCCTCTAAAAAAAAACCTGGGGTAAAGAATTACCCCAGGTCATAATTATATATTCTTATAGAGAGTTTTGAATATCAAGTTTTTGGTCAAAAGGTACCCAATTGCCCCAAACATTTGAATAGTTCTCTAAGAAGTAGTATGCAGTTTCCTCTGCTTCTGCTTGGTTTTCTTCTTTCCAAGCAAGGATTTGGCTAAGTAATGAGTTAGGAAAGCTTCTCTTTTCAAGATAGTTCATTACCTGACTGTTACCAAGCATATCTTTACCAACATATGTTTCCACTGTTGAAGCAGGATATCTGTTCTTGCCTGGTGAAGCGACGTTTAAGTCATTGATCTCAGAAATCCAAGTTTCTGCATTGTGATCAACACCTTCATCAAGCTTAGTCATGTCATACTTACCTAGGATAGCTGTAGGACCCCAGTAGTATCCAAACCAACCTTCACCTTTGTTGTATGCTTCACCCATTGCACCTGAAAGAGCTCCACCTGAACCTGGATCAATAAATTCAAAACCAGCACCTTCCATGCCATAAGCTTTGAACATTTGAGTTGTAGTGATCTGACAGTTCCAACCTGCAGGGCAACCGTAGAAACCAGCTACGCTTGAGTCTTCAGGGTGTGGGAATAAATCAGGTCTTGCGAGAGCATCTTCAATAGTGACGATACCATTTGCTTCTGCGATGTAAGTAGGAATCCATAATCCTTCTTCACCACCGTTTTCAAATACTTTACCAACGTTCTTGATTAAACCTTCAGCTTCAGCAGGGTCTAAAACTTGTTTTAAGTTTTGTGACCATAATTCAGGAGCAATAGAAGGCTCACCTTTTTCAACTAAAGAAGTTGAAGTTGGCATTGTATCACCAGGAATTAATTCTACTTCACATCCAAGACCTCTTAAGAGGACAGCATCGATGTGTGCAATGACTTGAGCTGATGCCCAATTCATCTCAGCGATAGTTACATTATCGCAATGTGCAGCTGCCTTAACACTAGAAGAAACGGAGGTTAACCCTAATGCTAGGAAAATTGCAGTAAATAAACGAAATATTGACATATTTCCTCCTTATATAGATATATCTAAATAGATTTAAACATTTAGAGAACACTCATGCAAACAAAATTAATAAAAAATTCATATTGTGAAATTTTTTTTCTTGATTTGGTTTAGAAAATCCCTCTAATTCTTTGATGCCTAAATTTTCTTTATCAGAGGCTTCCAACTTAGCTAAAGAAAAACTCCAAAAATCTGGTTGTTCTGATGAAAATTGCATTGGAATAACTGATGGAATCTTGGATGCAGAACTAAGTGGTATCAAAAGTCATGGATTTCACTATCTACCCATTTACTGCAATCACCTAAAAATTGGAAAAATCAAAGGATTAGCTAAGATCTCAGCTGAGAAGATCTCTGAATCAGCCTTAAAAGTTAATGCTGATAATGGGTTTGCTCATACTGCTATTAATTTAGGATTTAGTTCGCTTTTTGATATGTGCACTAATTCAGGTATTGCGAGCATGTCAATATACAACTCATATAACTGTGGAGTTTTAGGCTTCCATACGAAAAGAATTGCTGAAAAAGGTTTTGTTGGAATAGGATTCACCAATGCACCTGCTTCTATAGCCCCTATTGGAGGAAAAAAAGCAGTAGTGGGAACAAACCCGTTTTCAATTGCAGTCCCATTAGACGGCGAAGCTGCAATAATTATAGATCAATCTGCAAGTGTCGTGGCTAAAAGTGAGATTTCAGTTCGTGCAAAGTCAGGCGAATCAATACCTGAAGGTTGGGCTTTTGATGCTGAAGGAAACGTCACAACCAATGCCCAAGAAGCACTTAAAGGAACGATGGCACCAAGCGGTGGATATAAGGGATTTGGCACAGGCTTACTTGTCGAGATATTTGCAGCTTGTATTGCGGGAGGAAATTTAGGAACTCAAGCCTCATCTTTTGCTGGTGAAGATGGAGGTCCTCCGGGTACAGGTCAATTTTTTATCGCCATCAATCCAGAAAAATTTAATTCAAATTATTCAACTTCAATGAAAACACTCATTGAAAGTATTATCGAGCAGGAAGGAGCAAGACTTCCTGGCTCAAAACGTCAAGCAGCTTTTCAAAAAAACAAAGATCAGGATATTGAAATTAACGATCAGCTACTTGAGCGAATAAATCAAATTTAATAGATTTTTTTTATCAGCATGCCAATAGACATAGCGATGAAAAAAATAAAAACGTTTCCGTCAACTTGAGTGAGGGCAGCAATAGCAGGTCCTGGGCAAAATCCTACCAGCGCCCAACCAACACCAAATATAGCAGAACCAATGACCAATGGACTATCAATATTCTTTTTTAACTGTTGACTGAAGCCTTCTTCTTTATTAAACAACGGTACCGTCATTCTCTTACCTATTAATAAGAATGTAGGCATACTAACAACAATAGCACCACCCATCACGAACATCAGTGAAGGATCCCAATTACCAAAAATATTCAAAAAACCCATGACTTTGGCGGGGTTTGTCATCCCAGCAGTTACCAGTCCTACACCAAAAATGATACCACTTGTTAACGGAATAAAAATATTCTTCATCATTACAGCACCACCCATCCAAGCGTTCTGGTTAAGAGCACAGTCAAGACTCCCGCACCAACAAAAATACAAGTTCCAATAATTGATCTAATTGAAAGTCTACCAATCCCGCAAACCCCATGACCAGAGGTACATCCTGAGCCCAACTGTGTCCCATACCCAACTAGTAAGCCACCTAAAATAATAATAATTGGATTGGTATTGGGCATTTCAAAGCCTAAATCTTTGTAAGAAAAAAAACTCAAAATAACCGGTCCAATTATCAAGCCAATAATAAATAATAGTCTCCAGACAAATCCATTTTTGTTGGCTGAGATGACGTTAAAATAAATTCCACTAATGCCAGTATAATTACCTCTCATTAAATATAAGATAGCCACAGCTAGACCAATGATTAGACCTCCCAGAAGAGATTCTATGGGTGTAAAGTTTACAAGATTCATTAATTCTTCTTTTATTTTTTAGTCACCGCATAGGGCGCAAAACTTGTATCAGGTTTTTTTGTTCCTGTTTTGATATTCTTAGCGGGAATTCCTACCATGATGCCACCTTTGGGCACATCTTTAGTAACGACAGCATTGGACCCAATGCGAGCACAATCTTTAACAGTAACTGGTCCCAATATCTGTGCACCTGAACCAACAATCACATCGTTCTCAAGTGTTGGATGTCTTTTGATGCCTACTTGTTCAGATGATTTAATGGCTGGTGATACGCCACCCAAAGTTACCCCATGATATAAAGTTACATTGTCTCCGATTTGAGCTGTTTCGCCGATAACAACACCCATCCCATGATCAATAAATAAGTTTTTGCCGATTTTGGCCGCAGGGTGAATTTCTATACCTGTTAAAAATCGAGATAGTTGAGAGATCATTCTTGCAGGGATTTTTAAGTTAAGTCCCCAAATAAAATTGGCAATTCGATGAAACAATACTGCTTTAACTCCAGGATAGGTCAATAGCACCAATATTAGAGAGGTAGCTGCTGGATCCCGTGATTTTATAGACTCAAAATATTTTTTTAACTGTTCGAACATGTCTTTATGTATTGAAGATGGGGACTATATCCTCTAGGTCAAGTTACTCAACAATAAATACCTTTTTAGTCAACATGAAACTGATAAGATAAAAAATTAATGTTTACAATTGAAAAACCTAAACAAATTCACATCAAAAGTTGGAGGGGTATTATTGAACAAAGCTCTCCTTCTCATAATTTTCAATATCAAGAGGTAAATTTTGATATGTTTTGGAATTGCATCTTTCAAGAAGATTATTTTGCGTTTGCTGCCAAAAACCAAGATAAGTTCATGGGTATTATTGTAGGACGTATAAATGAAACTTATTATCAAAAAATTATTGAAATAGATGTCCTTTTTGTTCTTCCTGATTTTCGTAAAATTGGAGTTGCTCGTGCTTTAGTTAATAAAATTGAGTCTATTGCTAAAGAAAAGAAGCTAGATTTAATTATTAAAGGGGTTGAAAAAAGTAATTTATTGGCACAAAAATTATTTAAAAATTATGAAGAAATATCACGGACCCGATTTTTAAAAAAAGCCTAATTGATTTTTTTATTTTTTTGTATTAATTAAAATTGATGGCTGATTCAAATAAGAACGGTGAAAACTATGAAGATAAAAATAAATGGGTTTGGGTAGTAATTCTTGTAATTGCCGTAAGTGCAATCTTTACCATGTCAAAGATTTTTACTCTGGCGCCTTGGCAGTATCTGTCGTAGCTTTTAACTGACGTTCAAATTCTCTTAATCTTTTATATACACTAGCTAGTTCTATAATTGTTGGCCATGATTTCAGTAAATATTGCATGGAGCCTTCAACTCTACCAAAGGCCCTTATTATTTGCTGCATCACACCAAGGGTCACAACACCAGCTACAATAGCAGGTGCTAAAAATACATAAGCACTTAAGACATTTGCTTGTAAATAAGCAATTCTACCAATGTTGAAGTAAAGATAACGAATGTAAGAAGTAAAATGTATTTTTCTTACATCATTGAATAATTCATCAATAGTTTTTGGACGAACGTTTTCATCATCCTCAGCGATCACCAGCATTTTTCTATATGCCGCCTCTTGTTTTTGAAGATCATATTCAACCCCAACCAACCTTAATAACATACCTAATAAAATTAAAAACGCTGTTCCGCCAACAGACCAGATAAGAGCGCCGACGACTAATCCGTACTCCCAATCACCAAAAAAGAAAATAGGTATTCCTATACTTAAACCTAAAAGAATTGGGAGGAACTCAACTATTACCATTACAGACTCAATTAAACTCGTCCCAAGGCCTTCCATTATTCTACTAAACTTAATGGTATCTTCTTGGACACGCTGAGACGCTCCTTCAATGGTACGAGCGTAATTGTAAACACTGTGATACCACTCCACCATGGCGGTTCTCCAACGAAATAAAAAGTGAGCTGTGAAATAACTCACCAATACAGCAATACCAACATAAATAGCAGCGAGGGTTATGAATGATATAAGTCCACCCCAATATTCTTCAATAGTAATTGAATTTGGCTCGGCTAAAGCCTTTTGGATCATGTCATAAAAAGTACCAAACCACTCATTGATTTTGACATCAATTTGAACTTGCAACCAAAGACTTATTAATATGGTGGCGCTACCACCCCAAGCCCATAAAAACCATTTCTTTAATTTAAAAAACCGAAACATTTGATTAACTGAGAATATTCAATTTATTAGACTTTTTGAAGACAAATCCCTGCTACAAAAGTGATAATTCAAGATTTTAAAATTTAAATCTATAATAAAAAAATGTCCTCTGTAGGCGATATTCAAAAAGTTAAATTAAATGAGATTTGTCGTTTTTTTGGCCCTGACTCTACAGTAAGTGAAATAGCGGATATGATGGATCTTCAAGATATCGGAGCCGTTCCTATTATTAATGAAAACAACCAATTAATGGGCGTTGTCTCTGAAAGAGATATCGTTCGAAAATTAGTTAAAAATGGCAGAGACTCTGACCTTGTCACCGCTAAAGACATTATGACAAGCAAAGTAATAACAGTTACAAAAAAAACCAGTCAAATTGATGCCTTAAAGTTGATGCAAACCAATAAGATAAGACATCTACCTATCGTTGATGATAGTCAAAAGTTAATTAATTTTATCTCTCATAGAGATATTGTTGACCCAGCACACGGTAGCAATAAATTAAATTTTATTTTATTGGGCTTTGCGGCAATCATAGTACCCGCTATATTCATATTTAAATAAATATGTCTGTTGAAACAAAAGGAATTATCCTTGCTGCTGGCAAGGGTACAAGATTAATGCCAGCAACTCTGCCTGCATCTAAACCTTTGTTGCCTCTTTATGATAAACCAATGATTTATTATCCTCTTGAAACTTTGGTGCGTATTGGAATTAAAGACATCCTTTTTATTGTACAAGAAGATGATCTCCCTATTTTTCAAAAGACATTTGGATCAGGGGAAGATACTGGTTTGAATTTTTCCTACAAAATACAAAAAATCCAAAAAGGAATTTCAGATGCTTATTTTATCGCTGAGGATTATTTAAGTGGAGCTTCATCAGTATTAGCGTTGAGTGATAATATATTTTTAGGAAAAAAATATTTTAATTATGCAGAACAAGCATTGAGCAAAATGCATCAAATTGGGAGCAGTGTATTTGGTCTTCCTGTACCTGATCCAGAAAAATTTGGAGTAATCGAATTAGATGACAAAGATAATATCATAGGCATAGAGGAAAAACCCACTCACCCTAAAAGTAATTTAATCATCCCAGGAATGTATTTTTTTGACTCAAACGCATGTGAATTAGTCAAAACTCTTAAGCCCTCAGCAAGAGGAGAATTAGAAATTACTGATTTAATCGAAATTTATTTATCTCAAAATAAACTGGCTCTTCAAAGGCTTGATGAAACTATTGTATGGCACGATACAGGAAATGCAGATGCTTTACTTGAAGCGGCTCAAAAAGTAAAAAATTATGAAAATGAAAATAAAATAAAAATGGGATCTTATGAAATTGCTGCTTATGAAAAAGGATTTATTGATAAAGATCAGCTTTTAAACATTGCTCAAAAATTTAGCAAATCAGACTACGGGCAATACATTAAAAATGTTTACTTAGGTGGAAAGAATTAATCTTGTAAATCAGCCATAACGCTGGAATTTAAATCTTTTAAAATATTAGGCTCTGCGCTTTCTATTCTTCTCCAAGTAGGCATATTGGGCGAAGCAGTAGGGGACTCTAAGTATATTTTACCTGACTCAATGATATTTTGAGCAAATAGTTCAACCATTTCTTCTTCTTTGTGCACATCAAATTTTAATCCGTTCATCTCGGCATCACTTTTATAAATCTGAATCATATCCAGGGCCATACGGTAGTAGGTTGCCTTTAAAGACCGAAAAGTCTCGTTTGAGAAAACATGACCTTGCGTTGCAAGTTTTCTGAAAATAGCCTTAGAAATATCAATAGTCATTTTTGATAAACCTTTATTTCTATTATTTTTTGAGACTTCTTGATGTTTATGTTCGTATGTATCAGCTATATCGACTTGACAAATTCGATTACTTGCAAAATTACGATACATTTCTGAGAGAATTCCTATTTCTAATCCCCAGTCGTGAGGAATTCGAATATCACTGAGTAGATCATATTTAAAAGAGAATTCTCCAGCTAGCGGATATTTAAAACAATCTAAAAAAAGAAGGTACTCATTGTGACCAACAATTTTTTGAAGTGATTTTAATAAAGGAGTAACAAGTAGGCGAGTTACTCGACCATTCATTTTTTGTTGAGCTACTCTAGGATAATAACCTTTACAAAAATCAAAATGAAAATTTGGATTGGCTACGGGATAAAAAAGTTTTGCTGGCAGAGCACGGTCATAGGTAACGATATCACAGTCATGCATAGCAACAGCACCACCTTCATTAAGAGAAATAACAAAACCCATACAGTACCAAATATTTCTTCCTTTGCCTTTTTCTTCAGGAGATAGGTTTAATTGATGCAGACTTTGATGAATCTGTTTTAATCGAGGCCCATCGTTCCAAAGAATATAAGTATGCTGTGGTAAGACTTGAAAAAATTTTTTCGCTTTTTTAAATTCACTTTTAGTCGCCTGATCTAATCCAATAACAATATTTTTAATATATTTGATTTTTTTAAGTGTATTCACTATGTAAGTGAGAGCAGGTCTTTCAAGCTCAGAATAAAGAGAGGGCAAAATAAGCGTCATAGGATTTTTAGAAGAAAATTTCAATAAATCTGACTCTATTTGCCCTAAACTTTTTTCTTTGAAATTATGAAGTGTTGCAATAACTCCGTTTTGATGGAAATCACTCATAGGTTAATTTTCCATTCAGTTTTTTATCAAGACTCATCAAAGACTCGTGCCAACCCCATGGAGCTTCTTTTTGAGAATAAAAAACATTTTTCTTTAAGGAATTTAGCTTAACTGAAGTGGAATATTTATTTTCTATTACACAGGCGTATTTTGCAAAATTTAACATATCTCTATCATTCTTATTATCCCCAAGGGCTATAAATGGTTGATAATATTTATCATGAAATGATTCATGATAAACATGACATATTTCTTTTGTAGCTATTCTTTTATTGCATGGGGATGATATTTGGATAAACCTTCCGCCTTGATTTAACGAGCCTTTATACTGAATTTTAATTATTCTTGAAAATTCATTAAATTTTTTTTTACCATCTTTCCAAATAATAAGTTGACTTGCCTCTCTGTTAAGCATTTGTTTGATATTTTTGAGATTAGTTAATTTTAGTAGATCTTTTTTAGATAGATCACAAATTAGTTCGAAATGAAAATCTCTTTTTAATTCTTTTAGAGTTTTGTACCATTTTAATGAATTTTTATTTGTTAAATTTATTTTCCAATAATCTTCAAAGCTTTGTGATTTTTTTATTTTTTTAAAAATTGTCTTTGGGAAATATAAAATTGCACCATTTTCGCAGCTAAAGGGCATCATTGTTAATTTGAGCTTTTTTAGAATTAATTTTATTTCAGAATAAGTTTTACTAGAGTTAAATATTATTTGGTGGTTATTTTTTTTTAATTTTTCAATAACCAAATCATTTTTACCAAATGAGTAATTTTGATGATGCAAAAATGTACCATCTAGGTCTGAAAAAATTAAATAACTTTTCATTTTAATTTTATCGATTTAATTTTTTGATGAGCATTTAGTTTAATTAAAATATTACAATATTTAGGAACTTTTAAATGCATCCATTTAGATACTTTTTCATAGTATTGAATAAATTCTTTTAGATATTTTTTAAGCGCTAAGTCTTTTTTTTTATCTCTTAATTCTAATTCCTGTTTATATTTCCAATCTAGAACATGACACCACTGATTAAATTGAAAATAGATAAAATAATTGAATTGTGAGAATATTTTTTGGTATTCATTTAAATACTTATTATAGGAATTTCTCCAAATAAAATTTTTATCTTCATATTTTTCAAGATTATTAAAATTTTTCTGAAGGTATTTTTGATCAACTGGCTGAGCGCCAGCACACCATCCTTCAAAGATAATAACATCCCCTTTCAAAACTTTCCTATAGGTTCTTTTTCTTGTATCTGTGACTTTGTCAAAAATGGGTAAATAAACAGGAAATTCTTTATCAAAAATTTGCATTATTTTTCTATTTAATAATTCCAAATCATGGGTACCAGGAGCTCCTCTAGTAAGAAATAAGGGGTGTATATTTTTTGAAAGTTGCGTTCTTTGCTTTTTAGATAAATAAAAATCATCCATGCTTATTATAACGACGCTTTTGTTATAAAACTTCTCTAGATAAAGCTTTATTAGTTTTGATAGTGATGATTTTCCTGAACCTTGAGATCCAGCTACCATAATTTTTTTTTTAAATTTTAATTTAAATAAAATTTTTAAATAATTTTTCTCAATATATTTAATATCAAGATCTTGATTGGTTATCTTTTTTAGTGTTTTCTGGATGAATATTAATTCATCTTTTTTTCTAACCCCACTTAGCTGATTCATTATTTAAGAAAGTAATTACTCTTTGTTTGAACTGTACTCTTTCGTTTTCATCCTCAATCATTTTTTCTAAATCTGTCTCTAAGCTTGCTAATATTCTAT
>JBJKYU010000061.1:0-25129 GCA_045560885.1 Alphaproteobacteria bacterium | reverse complement strand
ATCTTGGGTACATAGGAGTTCAAATACCAAGCTGGGATGCAAGACTTTTTGATTTAAAAAAAGCATCTGAAAGTAAAGATTACTGTGATGAGGTCAAAGGTACTTTATCAAGTCATGGCTTATCTCTGACTGAATTATCAACTCATCTTCAAGGACAACTTGTTGCTGTTCATCCTGCCTACGATGTGGCTTTTGATGGCTTTGCTGTACCTGAAGTCAGAGGCAATCCAAAAGCAAGACAAGAATGGGCTGTTAATCAATTAATGATGGCTGCTAAGGCATCTCAAAATTTAGGTCTCACTGAACATGTTACATTTTCTGGAGCTCTAGCTTGGCCTTATGTATATCCATGGCCTCAAAGACCAGCAGGATTAGTTGAGACAGCTTTTGATGAGTTAGCCAATAGATGGAAACCAATATTAAATCAGTTTGATCAATGTGGAATTAATTTATGTTATGAAATTCATCCAGGAGAGGATCTTCATGATGGGATTACCTTTGAGATGTTTTTAGACAGAGTCGGCAATCATCCGAGATGTAATATGCTATACGATCCAAGTCATTATGTTCTTCAACATTTAGACTATCTTCAAAATATTGATATTTATCATGAAAAAATAAAAATGTTCCATGTGAAAGACGCTGAGTTAAATCCTTCTGGAAAACAAGGAGTGTATGGAGGTTTTCAATCGTGGAAAGAGCGCGCTGGGAGATTTAGATCTCTTGGTGATGGTCAGGTAGATTTTAAATCTATCTTTTCTAAACTTACAACTTATGGTTTTGATGGATGGGCGGTATTGGAATGGGAATGTGCTTTAAAACATCCTGAAGATGGAGCGCGCGAAGGATCTGAATTTATTAAAAGGCATATTATCAGAGAAACTGAAAAAGCCTTTGATGATTTTGCAGACTCTGGAGCAGATGATGCAGCTAATAAAAAGATGTTAGGAATATAGCTTAATGGTTCAAAAAATTAAATTAGGCATGGTCGGTGGAGGTCAAGGCGCTTTTATCGGGGCAGTTCATCGTATTGCATCACGAATTGATGATCGTTACGAATTAGTTGCGGGTGCTTTTTCTTCTGACGCAGAAAGAGCTCTGGCTTCTGGTAAGGAACTCGGTATCTCAGAGGATCGCAATTATCAAAATTTTCAAGAAATGGCTGAAAAAGAGAGTCTTAGAGAAGATAAAATCGATGCTGTTGCTATTGTAACTCCCAATCATATGCATCACCCTATTGCTATGGAATTTATGAACAAGGGTTTTCATATTATTTGCGACAAACCCCTGGCGATGAATTTAAAACAGTGCGAGGAATTAGTTCAAGCTTCTCAAAGTAACAATATTCTATTTGCGCTTACTCATAACTATACAGGCTATCCAATGGTCAGAAACGCAAAGGCTATGTGTGAAAATGGTGATATTGGCAACATCCGTGTTATTCAGGCAGAATATGCTCAAGATTGGCTTACAGAGGATCTTGAAAATAAGCACAACAGCGGCGGCAATAAACAAGCATCATGGAGAACTGACCCTGCTCAATCGGGGGGCGGAGGATGTATTGGTGATATTGGAACGCATGCATTTAACCTCATTCGATTTATCACTGGCCTAGAACCTCATGAAATAAATGCCGAATTGACAAGTTTTGTATCTGGCAGACAACTTGATGATAATGCTCAAATTTCAATTCGCTTTCAAGGAGGCGCTAAAGGAACGATCTGGTCTTCTCAAGTAGCTCCCGGGAATGAAAATCATCTTATGATTAGGATATATGGGGACAAAGGTGGTCTAGAATGGTGTCAAGAAGATCCTAACTATCTTTACTACACACCGTTCGGTGAGCCAAAAAGAAAAATTACTCGTGGAGGAGCTGGTTCATTACAATTAGCAAACGATGTAACAAGAATTCCACCTGGGCATCCTGAGGGATACCTCGAGGGATTTGCAAATATTTACACTGAAGTTGCAGATGCGATCATCAGTTTTAATAATGGAAATTATGATTCTAAAAAATATCTTTTTCCAAAAGTGACAGATGGTTTAGAAGGTATAAGATTTATTGAAAGATCGATTGCTTCGAATGCATCTAATTCCTCTTGGGTAAATTTTTAATTAATTCCAAGATAACGATTTTCTAGTATTCCAATAATCTGTCTGGGATAGTTGATAATTACTAAGAGAAGGAAGCTCAATATCAATTTTATTTAGAGAATTTATATTTTTATCTAGTTGATCAATCGTTGAAGCTCCCGTCAAAACTATTTTGACAAATGGCAACTGATAGACCCAAATCAAAGCTAGATCTTCTATTGTCATATTAAGTGTTGATGCAACTTTTCTTATTTCTGAATGTTTTTCTTGATGAAGATTGTCATTCAAATCTGTCAGCCTACCATTTGCAAAAATTTCTTTAGCAATAACATTTATTCCTTGCTCTGATGCCTTCTTTAAAACTTCAATACACGATTGTTCAAAAATATTGATTGTACATTGAATAAACGTAAATAACTTCTCAGATTTATTAATCTTTAATAATTCTATAATTGTTTCTTTTTGTTGAGGCCCACTGGTGGAAATACCTATATCCACTCCACCTTTTTTTATGGTGTGAAGTTCTTTAATTACATCTTTATCATTTAAAACACTACTTTCAGGAGTTACCGAGTGTATTTGATAAAGATCAATACTTTTTCCAAGATTCATTCTTGTCTCAACCCATTGTTTTTTCAAAAAAGGATGTGAGTGATCTTTTCTTTCATGCTGGTCGGTTTCCACATTCCATTCTGCTAAATACTCATAGCCCCATTTAGAGCCGACAAATCCAGCAAATTGATTTTGTTTTCTTATCCAAGATGATAAAAATTCTTCTGACTCACCATAAACTCTTGCCACATCAAAATAACGAATGGCTTTTTCATAAGCAAAATCAAGGACTTCATGACATTTATTTCTCATATTGTCTTTCGATTTGTCATCTCCAATACTTTGATGATGACCAAGGTTGATATAGCCTGGTCTACCTAATGCTGCCAAACCTAGCCCAAGCTTATTGTCTAATTTAAACACTAACGAATATAAGGATCAATTAACTCTTTAATTAAAGAAGGGTTTGTAAGATGAATAGTTTGGAAATTTAATTTTTGTGCAGCTTCAATATTATCAAGTCGGTCATCAATAAATAAGGTCTCTTGAGGTATCAAATCAAAACGACTGATAGCTAATTCATAAATTGCTGGATCAGGCTTAATCAAAAAATCTCTTCCTGAAATTATTTTGCCATCAAAATCTTTTAAGAATGGGTATGTTTCTTCCATTCCTTCATATGTCTCGGCTGACCAATTAGATAAAACAAAACAAGGATAGTTAAGTTCTTTGATTTTATAAAAAACATCTACTGTTTTTTGAAAGAAGCCGCCAACCATATTTCCATGATTGGGGTAATAAAGTTTAATTTCTTTTTCAAATTCAGGAAATTTTTTGATTGCATCATTAACAGCAACTTCAATAGTTACACCAGCATCACATCGAGTATCTAATAAAGGAAAAGAAATGTTATTGATAAAAAAATTCATTCTCTCATCATCTTTAAAAATTGGTTTTAGTATTCTCTCTGGATTCCAATCAAAAAAAACATTGCCTAGGTCAAATAAAAATTTTTTTACTGTCATTATTTACTCGATAAAAGAATTCAATAAATTTTCAAGATACTCTTGTCTCCCAGACTGAGGCTCAGGATTAATATCTTCTGATTTAACCTTTTCATAAATTCCTTCTAATGAGGAGGATTTCATTAAATCTTTGTTTTGAGACCAATTTTCATATCTTTTATTCAAAAATTCTTCATAAGAGCCATCGTTAATCATTCTCTCAACTGCCAAAAGTGTTCTAGCACAAGTGTCCATGGCTCCGATATGTGCATAAAACAAATCCTCAGGATCTATAGATTGACGTCTTATTTTAGCATCCATATTTAAGCCACCACTTCCAAGGCCTTGGTTTTTGAAAAGATAATAAAAAGGCAATAAAAGCTCCTCAGTATTATTCGGGAACTGATCAGTATCCCACCCAACTAAATAATCACCCCGATTTATATCGATACTGCCAAAAATATCATTAGCTAAAGCATATGCGATCTCATGTTCAAAAGAGTGTTTGGCTAAAATGGCATGATTAACTTCTATATTAAGTTTAAATTCTTTTTCTAATCCGTATTTTTGAAGAAAAGCAAAAACGTTAGCCGAGTCAAAATCATATTGATGTTTAGTAGGCTCGTGAGGTTTAGGTTCAATTAAAAGGTTACCTTTAAATCCAATTTTATGTTTGTGTTCGGCCACCATGCTGAGAAAACGACCCAATTGATCGAACTCTTGTTTCATGTTGGTATTAAGAATAGTTTCGTAACCCTCACGACCTCCCCAAAGTACATAATTTTGACCTCCCAAGTGATGAGTATTCTCAATGCACATTTTTACCTGTGCTGCTGCATATTGAAAAATTTCTGGGTTAGGGTTTGTTGCTGCACCAGCCATATACCTTCGGTGACTGAATAAGTTAGCTGTCCCCCAAAGCAATTTTACTTTTGAAGTCTCTAACTTTTTAGAAATTTCATCAACTATAGTTTTTTGTATCTTCTCAGTTTGAGAAAAATTATCTCCCTCTGGGGCGATATCAACATCATGAAAACAAAAATAAGGAATTCCTAATTTCTCAAAAAAGATAAATGCATTATTTAATTTATCTTTTGCTTGTTCTACAGGGTCTCCAGACTGCATCCAAGGTCTTAAAAATGTCTGACCACCAAAAGGGTCGCCACCTGGCCAATTAAATGTATGCCAGTAACATACAGCCATTCTTAAATGTTCCTCTAGTGTTTTACCTAAGATTTCTCTATTAGCATCATAATATTTAAAAGATAGAGGGTCAGAGGAGTCTTTTCCTTTAAAAGAAATTTGAGGAATATCTTTAAAATAATCTGACATTAATCAGTCGTAATAAAACATTGGAGCTTTTTTGAAATCTTCCCAAGCGTGAGGATCATGACCTGTTACAATTAATGCATTTTTTTCTTTAGCAAGTTTTTTTAATTTTTTAACTGAATTCACTGTATCTACAGCTGAACAAACTAGTCCCGGTAAAGTCAAATCATTCCAATGGTCCATCGTATAAGCAGCATCAATAGTCAATAAAACATAACCAGAATTAGGCAATCTAACTAAAAATGATTGGTGACCGGGGGCATGACCAGGTGTGAATATAATGATTATTGATCCATCACCATAAAGGTCGAAGTAATCATCGTTTTTATCTCTTAGAAATTTCCATTCAATGCCGGGTTTATCAAAGTCTGCACGAATATAGGCAGGTTTTGCAAACCAATCAGGGTTGAATGCATAATCATATTCTTTTTGTTGGACTATATGTGTGGCATTAGGAAATCTACCTACACCGCCAGAATGATCTAAATGAAGATGAGAGTGCAAAACATATCTTATGCTCGAGGGACTGATGCCAATAGAATTTAATTGATCTATACAATTTTCAGTCTTGCCCATAACAGGATCATAAGCAGCAACTACCCCGCCCCAGTGAGCGTGCTTGTCTTCGCTAACTTCTTTGGCGTTACCTCCGTCAATAACAACGTCACCTTTGGGATGCCTTATAAGAAACCATGGAACAGGTATTTCAAAATCTTCATTTGATTGGTTCATTTTGATATATTTCATCTTAGTTTTTAAAGTGCCTGTTTGGAAGAAATACAAACGAATATCTGTAGACGTTTGTGAATTTAAAAGATGTTGATAATCCTTTTTTGAAGACTCAATGGCCTCTTTGATATTGTAGTCTTCTTTATGTAAATCAGTTTTTTTATTAGTAATAATTTTTTCAAATTTATCTAAATCAGTTTTTTTATAATTTACGCTTAATTTTTTCACCATTTTATTTAAATTCTATCTCAATAAATTTATAAATAAAATCATTGTTGTTTAAAACGTTGTGATTAACTCCCTTTTCCCTAAAGTATGATCCACCTTGTTTAAGTTTAGAAATTGTTACTTCTCCATCATGATTAATAATTTTTAGTTCACCATCTAATAGAGGGACAACTACATAATCAAACTCATGAATATGCTGGCCAGTTTCATCGCCAATTTCAAAAGTCCACTCCGTTACTCTAGTTTTTTGATTGTCAATC
Organism: Alphaproteobacteria bacterium; assembly: GCA_045560885.1. Classification (GTDB taxonomy): domain Bacteria; phylum Pseudomonadota; class Alphaproteobacteria; order HIMB59; family HIMB59; genus HIMB59. Next base: position 18,933 of record JBJKYU010000061.1, on the reverse strand, counting down.
ATGACATCGGCTTTAGCCATGTCTTTAGATATTTCTACAGGGTATGCCCTCAGCTTTTTCAGCTTTTAGGGCTTCGGCAGCTTTGGTTGCCTCTTCAACAGAGCCGAAAACTAAATCAGGAAAAAGAATAAAAGGTTTGGCTCTATCCGCACTTAATTGACCTACACACCATTTTTTACCCGGTTCTATGATCATAACCATATACGTTCCAGGAATAGGTCCATAATGTCTATTGTTAAGCGCAAAAAGGCATTCCGCCATATCGTTTAATTTATCAACGTCCAAATTCTCTAAAGCCTTTTTTTCTAAATCATTTAAAGGCGTATCCAAGGCTCCCAGAGTCTCTTTTCCCCAGGGTATTTCTTGCATATTTTGTCTTTTCATAACTTCTAAGGAAGCGGCCCGTCTTTAAGAAAACCTTTAAGTGTGTTTTCCATTATTTTTGAAACATTATTATTATAATTATTATGTGAGAGGCTACCGCACCATGCAAGAGAACCGGGTGCAAACATGGCTCCATCATTAGGTGTTTTGTAGTAAATCATATCTGCACGAACCATAGGGTTTTCATGACCTCCACCATAATATCCTCGCACCGCAAAGTGAATTTCCTCATTTACCTGAAGCATCATGTTTGAGTGATCTTGAGACCTAGCGAGATAAAATGCATTATGTGGTGTACCAAACTCGAGATCATATCTATCTAATTCTAAACCTGCAGCTCCACCACCAACCAATCCAAAGTCTCCAATGACCTCGTCAGCTCCTATACCCTCGAAAATCCATGAACATTCAGGTTTAAAGCTATCTTCTTCTCTTTTATAGTAAGATGAAACATCAAAGCCATAGGATGTAAAAGTTAAGCCACATACTTTTGAAGGAATTCTTCCTCTGGCTCTCCACATTCCACCATATTTTCCATCAAAGGCATTGTTATACTCACCGGGGTTTGAGGTCCATGCTCTGGTTCCAGCTTCACCTTTTCTTACTTCGGTAATATTTGAATTGTCAGGATGATATTCACTTATCCAATAAAAACCATCAGACCCTAAATAAAAACATCTTCCGCCCTGCATCTGATAAGACTCCAAGGCATCCATATATTTTTCAGATGAGTATTCTGGATGACTACCTGTCAATACAACTTTATATCGATTTAGTAAATTCACGCCTTCATGCTGAAGATCTTCATCAGTCAAGACGTCAAATTCAAAACCTTTTTCTTCTAGCCAGTCAGTTAAATGAAGGTCTGCATTTAGCTGCCATAAAGATGGTGAAAGCCAATGACGATATTTAGGTCTCATATTCAAAATAGGTCTTAACCTAGATGAAATTGAAACACCATGTCCATCTGAATGTAGTGAATAAGTCGATAAGCCATATTCTCGATGTTCATTTAAATAAAGATCTGCAGCTTCCAAGACTGGAACTTTTCCTGCAAGCAACTGAGCAACAACCGAGTTAGTTCCAAGGTTATCGTTAGAATATGCCATATAACTGTTGGTAGGCAGTAAAAATAAAATTTTTGAAGTTGCAGTGCCTTTAGGTGGTTTTACACAAAATGGTATATAATCCTCATATTCTGGCTCTTCTCTACCATCAACTCTTAATCTAGCAGCATAAATGCCACTTTTTAAGCCCTCGGGTACTTTTAGAGTAAAATCAACATCCCATCGAGCATCATCAATATCATCATCATGAAAGTGTATGGCGCCATATTCATTAGGTTTATGATGATAAACCATTTCATCAGCAGTCCAGTTATATCCGGTCATGCCTCTATTAGGCATATTAATTATAAAGCCATGGTGATTATTAGGAGAAGTATCAACAACCTTTGTAGAAGATATATCTTTCCCAATATTTGCGTGGAAGTCCCATGCCCCAACTACTGTAGATCTTACGGTAGTAGTACATTCGTCGTAACTTGAAGCTAGAGCTTCAATTTCTGCCTTAGACAATGCGGTATTAGATAGCCTAGGTCTGTCTATTTTACCATTAAAAGTAAGCGTTTGTTCTGGGAGCTCAATTGGGTGAGGTACCTCTTTGAAGTGCCCTCCAGAAATATGTCTACCTGACCTGTTATGTAAGGTGGTAGCAGCGATTAATAAAGGTGAGTCGTTGGAAGCAGGCACAACTGAGCTAGTTGTCTCTATAATAGCAGATGTTTCTTCAATAGGGTTTAATATAGCCATACCTAGGCCACCATTAGTAGAAGTAACTCTAGGTTCTTGATGAAGGGTAAGCCTTCTAGTCTTGGCGTCAAAAGTTGCTATTACTAAATACCAAACTTTTCTTAATAGTTTTTTTTCAGATGAAATCTTTGTTACTTGAGACCCGTCACCTATCTCAACTGATAGACAGCCATTATCATCAACAAATAAACCAAAACCTTTTTTATCTCCTTCATTGAATTTTGTAAAAATACCTTGTCTTCCTTTATCAGGGGTGGTGGGAAAAATATAAGCTTGGATTGTAAAGCTCTCCACATTCAAATTATCATGTTGGGGAATTACAATGTAGGATCCGCCATGTATTCTCTGATTTTTTCCCTGATAGTTTCCATTACAAGAGGCATCTATTTCAGCCTCTTTGTATCCTGGCCCCTCAGGGTTTGTATCTCCATGAATCAATCGAACTAGTTGTACTTCGTAACTATCGTTATATTCTGCATTTATATAAAACTTTACATCTTCACCCGGATGAGCTGAGTACTTATCACTATAACCAGTTATTTTTAACATTATTCTTCTCCACTATACTCCTCTAAAAGTCTATTAATTCTTTTTAAAAAAATTGCATGCTCACAAGCTTCCTCTGATGAATAAGAGTCTTCGGTAATTTCTACTGGCTGACCTCTAACACCAGTAGTAATGCCAATTCTATAATCTTCATGCCTTCTTAAACAAACCGTGACAAAACCATTCTCTTTGCTGCCTCTCCTAAGTTTATCTAACAATGTCTGTAAATCTTGACTATGTTGAATAACACCATGGTCTCGAGTTGCGGCTCTTCCAACTGGGTTAGCCCTATGCTCTTCAATTAAAGATTTTAATTTTTGAGGGTCTCTGAGCATTTTTAGAATATATTTCTTAGTAATGAAATCATCTGTATGTTTGTGACCCTTGTTTAATTGGACATTAGATGGATGTTTGTAGCTATAATCAGACATTATTATATTGTAATTGTTGTTAACCTTTCAGGCATTTTTTTATTTCGTATTTTGAAACAGAATAAGAAAAAATCAATGAAATACTAATGTTTTTTATGTTTTTTATCATAATGCATAAACTGAAAGGATAACGGTTGCCACGGCCATTCCGATAAGGATTAAAGGCCATCCATAGCCTCCTCCCATTCTATCAATATAGTTTCCTCTTTCCTCAACATCATCAGGAGACAAGTATTCGTCACCATTTAAAATTGGTTTTTTTGGCAAAGTAGATAAATCCATTTTATTCGCTAAGAACCAAATTAAAAATACTCCTACGATCCACCAAATAATTTGATATGCCCACAAGGATGGAACTCCCATAACCCATTTATCATAACTTTGATCAGCATTTCCAAAAATTGAATTTCCAAATATTAATCCTGGGCCAATTGAAAAGAATGCCCAAATTAAAAAGAAAACATAAGCTAAAGATTTAATTTTTTTCCTTGAAGGGTGAATGCCCATGTGTTCATTTAAAAAATCATGGAATGATTTTCGGTATTCTTTATGAGTATCATTGCTTGAAAAAATAGAAGAAAGAAAACAAACTATTACATTAAAGAAAAGTCCCCATAGACCAGAGTATATTGTTAAAGGCCATCTTCCCCAAGGAAGAGAATTACCTGTTAGTTTATGACCAAAAGTTTCTGCTAAAGTTACAAAAATTAATCCTGTGATCAAACCTAATACGGCACCTCCTCTTGTAATCCATGGGAACCAAAGCATTCCAAGCAAAACAGGAAATAATTGAAACCCAAATGCTATTGCCAATCCTCCAAGAAGAATTAGTGAAGTTTCAAAAAAAGTAGCAAGATAAAGTGCAGCCAAACTTAATAGGAGCATAGCAAGTCTTGCAACTAACAACTCTCTTTTCCAACTAGGGCTATTATCAATGTAAGGTCTATAAAGATCGCGTGCAACCATACTACCGGAAGTCATCAAAAATGCAGACAAAGTGGATTGCAGGGCCGCAATTAAACAAATTGCAAGAAGGCCAACTATAATGGGAGAAATTGAGCTAAAACTTTCAATAAATACAAAAACTAAAGAGGATATATTATTCAAATCTAATTCTGGAAATAATTGGTTTATAGAAAATCCATTTTCATTAACAAGATAATTTGCGCCAAGTAAATGAGCTCCCACTCCAAGTAATGGAGCAAATACGAAAAGGAAGACTCCAATAATAGCGCCTGAGCCCCAAACCTGATAAAAATAAAATGATCTCGGTGATTTAACAGAGTAACTCCACATAGAAAATGTTGGTGAAAGCACTATTCCCATATATGAGAGTGTAAATGAAAGGACCATAACTGCAGTCCAAGGGCCTCCTGATGGATTATTTTTACCTATCCCCGCTATCCATTGAATAACACCTGGGGTGTTAAAATATCCTGAAACATCTCCTCCTCCATATCCTCCGGTAGATCCCCAAGCACCAAAAGAAATAAATGTATTTGCTATTGAAAGATCTTTAAAGAAACTCAAACCCCCAAGAAAATGAAAAATTCCAATACCTATGGTTAGAAAAAAAACAAAAAACAACCAAGATTGAACAACGCCCACACTGACCATTGGTTTAAAACCACCTGATACAATATAGAAAAGCACCAAAGCAGTGAGCGCCCACATTGCTGTATCACGACTTATTTCTCCCGCACTGATAAACTCCACAACATTACCTGTGGATCCAATGATGATACCCAAAAAAGGAACTGCAAAAAATAGCCCAATAATTAAAACGACAATTCTCAGTGTATTACTTTGGTAATATTTGTAGTACATCTCTCCGGGGGTAATAAAATTAAATTTTCGACTGAGCATCCATTGTCTCTTAAAAAAAAGTATACTTCCAAGAGGAATTGTAATCACTATTGCGGCAGTAGCTAAGAAAGAGTATCCATCAGCGTAAACTAAAGCGGGAAAAGATATCAATGTAATACCTGCAAATGTTGCAACAGTTGCTGAAAAAAAGAAAACCCATGGAGAAACGCTTCGATCAGCTAGATAATAAGCCTCAGGAGTTTTATTTTTTCTAAGAGTTCTAGCTCCCCAAAAAAGACAAAAGCTTATGTAAATTATAAGAAAAAAAGAAAACCAATATAAATTAGCGACCATAATTCAATTTTGAATTAAGAATTATAATCAGTCTTTTCCTTGATAATTCTTAGAGCCTCTAATAAATAAACTCTGAAAACCTCATGATTCTCACTCATCGGGAAATGACCGATATCTCTCATTTCAATATATACGCCTCCTTTAATTTGTCTGGCAGTATCCTCAGTTGCTTCAGGAGGAGTAAGGTAATCGTAAGTGCCTGTTAACATTACCACGGGGCATTTGTGACCATCAATATTTTGAAGTTCATCTCTTAAATCATGGTCTACAGAGTAAAAATGTAGATCTCCTTTAAAAGCTTCAGAACCTTGAGTGTAATAATGCCATGTTAGCCATCTGTCCATATCAGGAGATTGAGGTGCCATTAAATCCCATACACCACTACCGCACACTTGTGCTGCATTGGCGTGAGGATGTCTCCACCAATCAATATAAAAACCAGGTGAGTAATGCGCAGCTTCAACGGGGATTACGGCCTTGAATTTATTAGGGTATTTCAATGCGAGTTGTAATGCAACGTTACCCCCAAAAGAGGAGCCCATAAATATTGGATTTTCTAAATCAAGTGCCTTACAGAGTTCAATAATAAAATTACAATAATGTTCGGCAGTTAATTTGTACTCTTCTTTCCACCATTCAGTGTTATGAGGCGGATCAGATTTACCATGTCGAGGTAAATCGTATGCTATTACTTGATAGTTTTTAGTAATTTCATCATCCTCTAAAAGTCCTCTCCATTGATGATTATGGCATCCAGCTGTATGTTGACAAACGAGCGGAGTACCTTTTCCATTTGAAAGGTAAAAAACTTTGTATTGTTGACCGTCTACTTCTATAGTGACGTATCTTCCAACGGGATCATGATGCTTAACAGCCATTAAATTTTCCTTTCTCTATTTATGCTCATACAGGAACTCCTGATTGTCTTAATAATTCAAATTGAACAGTAAAATTTCTTAAATTTTGCATTAGGACAAGATGATTACCTTCGATTTTTAAATCTTCTCTAAAAGATGCGGCATAAATTCCATGAAACATGGGTTTAGGAATTGGCTTTGCAAACTCTCTCCAAGTTTGTTCAGATGCTCTTAATGCAAAATCATATGGATCAAGGCCGCCAGGGTTAGTATTAATATTTTTAACTTTGCCATCATGCATTTCAATAATGACTTTTACACTACCCATATCAAAAAGAAATGAACAAGTATAATATTTAGCCATTGCTTTAATGGTCTCATCTTTTTCAGTAATCTCTTTATATTTTTTTGCCCAAGATTTTAAATCTACACTCATGATATTACCTTATTTCTTATTTGGATTCTTTTTTGCATCATCATCAAATCTCATATGTTTATCTTTTTTAGGATCATCATAATCACCTAAAATATTTCTTATGTTACTGGCTTCTCCCGGAGACATGCCGATTTCTTTGAGAAGACTATCTAAAAAAGGTTGTTGTGCCCTGTATCTTAGAGCAGAATTTACGACATTATCTGCAAGAGACCCTTTTTTTGAGTAACCTCCTGTTGATGCGGATGGGTTATTAGGATCTTCAGAGCCCTCAGACCCCCCACCTTGACTGAAACCAGGAAGTCCATTTACATCAACAACTTTAATTGAGTCAATATTTTGCATAGGTTTAACCCATTCTCTGATAATACCCTCAATCTTTTCAGCTAATTTCTGTCTTAGAGCACTTCTTCTGCTTGCATCACTTCTTGCATTTTCAGCCTCATTTAAAGCTTTTTTTCCAGCAGCTTCTATTTCATATCTAATTTTTGCAGCCATAGATGCTAGCTTTTCTCTTTCTGCATTCTTGCTGGCTTCTATAATACCCAAAGCTTTATTTTTTTCTGCCTGCTCAACATCTCTAATAGTATTTACCTTTTCTTCAGCCTCAACAGCTTTTGCTCTTGCACTTTCTTCATCAGCCTTAGACTTCAAGACTAATTTTGATTTTTCAAGAACTTCCATCTGCTTTTGTTTTTCTTCGATTTCAATTCTTTTTGCTTTTTCAATATCTAAGACTCTGGTTTCTTGTTCAGCTGCAATTTTAAATGCATCAATATTCTTTTGTTGAGCTGTTTTTGCATTTTTAATTTGTTCTTCAGCCATAATATAAGCCTCTTCGGACTCATATCTTTTTCTTGCTTCCTCTTTAGCTGTTACTGCTTTTTCTTCAGCTAGCTTGATATCAACAGATCTTTGTTTTTCAAGTCTACTGAATTCAACATCTCTTTCTAATTCAAGAATTGTCTTCTCAGTTTCAATATCTTTTTGTTTAATTTCTATTGAAGTCTGTTGCCTAAACTCATTTTGTTCTTTTCTTCTCTTTTCAATTTCTTGAATAAGTTTTGTTTCTTGCAGGCTTTTTTCCATTTCAACAAAATCTTTTTTGCTAATTTTTGCAATTTCAATATCTTTCTCAGAAGCAATCTCAGCTAACTCGGACTCTCTTTCTTTATCTGCTTTTGTTTTTATAGTTTCTGTATTTTCAATAGCCCTTTGTTGTTCAATTTCTCTTTTTTGCTGATACTTTGAGAATTCTTCCTCTTTTTCAATTTCAAGAGTTTGTTTTATAGATTGAAGATTTTTATTTCTGATACTAACCTCAGTATCTTTCTCAATATCATTTCTCTTCTTTTTTCTGGATTGAGTAAATTCTGTTATTTGAGTTAAACCCTCTGCATCAAAAGTATTGGATGGATCAAAAACACTAATGGGAGCCTGGTTAAGAGAGGTTAGAGAAACAGTCTCTAACTCCAAACCTGTGTGTTTAATGGCTTCTTCAACGTGAGTTGCAACTTTTTTAATATAATCTGATCGATTTTCTTGGATTTCATCTAAGCTCATCTTTGCGGCAACTACACCAAGCCCGTCAACAAAACGTCCTTGAACAAGATCTTTGAGATGATCTGGTTCTAGAGTTCGATTACCTAGAGTTTGTGCCGCTATCGATACAGATTCATTCGTGGGAGCCACTCTTACATAAAACTCAGCTGTTACCTCAGCTCGCATTCTATTTTTAGTAATAAACGATTTACTGCCATTTCTTTGAACCTCTATGCATAGGGTCTTCATTCCGACAGAGGTAATGTTGTGAATAATAGGTAATACGAATGCGCCACCACTTATAACGACGCGCTCTCCCCCCATACCAGTTCTTACAAATGCAATCTCTTTAGAAGATCGCCTGTATAGCCAATGAAGTAAATAAACGATAATAGCTATTGCTAAAGCTATTAAAATAATTACTGCAATAATATCTGCTCCACTAGTAATGTTCATACCTATAAATCACCTCCTAATTTGATGCTATTGTCCATTTGCTCTTAAGTCCTGTGTTGCTGCTTTGTATATTATAAGTCCGAAAACTATTTTGTTTAAAAAATCTGCCAAATTATAAATGATGTTGACGCTATTGGTGTCAATTCCACCACCTAGGTGCTCAATAAAATAACCCATTGGATAAATCGCCCATCCAATTGTAATTATTAATCTATTAGAAAAGAAAACCATTTGAATATTTTCATTACCACATTTTGCGTTAGCTCTTCCAGCTTCACCAACGTATAATTCACCCAAGACATACAACCAACCCGCAAGCCAGACGATAAAACCTAAGGTTTTACTCATGTAGCCTGCCGCGCCCAAGAAACCTGCAACGACAAACACTAATGTGCCAACCAGCAATCTCCAAAACATTCCCTGTTTTACTTTTACGACAGACATTAACATAGCGTAAAAAATTAGAACCAACATCGGGAAATTTAAAAACCAATCAATGTATCTTAGTAAAGTTGGAGCCGTTCCGCTCACCACCCATAAGTTTTTTATGAAAAAATAATGAATAGAGGACATCAAGCAAACAACCGCTATCATTGTCATCGGTGTTTGAAATCTTATGCTAACTTTATTTCTTTCGAAAAAGAAAAAGAGGGTGGCGCCTATCATGCCAACTGAAATCAACCAAAAAGAACCCCCTACTATGTCGTAGGGAAGAAGCATCTTATTCATAAATATTCCTCCTCTCCTTTAATCATATTAACAACCTGAAACAATAATAATAATTTTTGTTTCGTATTTTGAAATAAATATTCATACATAAAAAAATTAAATCTGTTGATTATTTTGATCATATTTGCTCTCTAATATGGGGCGCTCTTGAGTATAAAGCAACTAATGGGAGAATTAACAAACCAAAAATAAATTGTTGTCCTTCAAAACTCAGACCTAAACCAGCTAAAAATGTACTGATAACTTGAAGAGCCAAGACCCCAATAACTGTAAATCCATATCCACCGTATCCGCCTAGCAGAGAGGTTCCTCCAACAGCAACAGCTGCAACAGTCAAAAATAAATATTGATCACCTACTCCAATAAAACCTCCTCCGCTCCAACCTAGCAACATTGCTCCAGTTGCAGCAGAAGTGAAACCGCTAATCACATAAACACCAACCCAGTAAGCTCTCTCAGAAATAGATAACCGATCTGCAGATAGTCTTTTACCTCCAACAGCATAAAGATTCCTTCCCCATTTAGTATGTCTTAAACCAACGATAAGAAGTATCGAGATAAGTATCCAAATCAGAATAACAGGAGGTATGGGAAGACCAAAAAATTTTCCATTAAGAGATGCCAGATTTTTTAACCAGTCAGGAACAACACCAAAAACAGTTCCTCCTGTGACTGTAGGAAGAGAAACTAAAATTTGCACTCCGCCCACAACCATAAAACCAACTCCAAGCGTTACAATAAGAGCTTGCCCTTGTAGATTAAAACTGATCAATCCATTAAATAATCCCACAATTGTTCCAAAAGCTAAAATAATAACAAATGCTAACCAAGGAGGAACGCCCAGTGAGATTAAAGACATCAAACCTAAATTTGTAGCCCCTATCAAAAAAGGTATTGAAAGATCTAGTCCACCTAACATCACAACAAGAGTTTGACCTATGGTGGCGATACCAAGGAATGATGCAAAAACCAACATTGATTTTATATTTTGCAAAGATAAGAACCCATCAATAGAGACTGAACCAATGATAAAAAGCCCAACTAAAACCGCCACGCCAATAATGACACTTTTATTTACATTTAAAAATTTGTAAGCAATAAAGGCTAAAATTAAAAACCCTAATAAAATAATAGCCGACACAACTGTTCTTCCAGAGAAGAAGCCTGGCACAAGGAAACATAAAAGTATAAAAAGCCCTAGTAGTAGTAAAAAACCAGTGACAGCAATCCAATTTTTAGCAATTAAATCCCAAAAGAGACTTCTTTTAGCTGGACCTTCGTCATCATCTGTTTGTTTGGTATCTCCTGTGCTAGATTTAAATGACCATCGAACTAGAAAAAAATGCCATCCCCAAAGAACTAAAGCAACAACAGCTACTGAGTAAAAGGCAACTTGTATCCAATCTGTTCTATCCACATAACCAAGAACTGCTGTACCTATTCCTGCCGCAACAGCGAAAAAGATACCAAGTCCTTTTAAAAAATTATGAGTTCTTTTTTCCACTTATCTCTATACTTTCCTATCTTCTGATAGCCCTCCCCATTTTTCTAAACCTTCTTGAGATTTTAGTTTAATTTTATAAACACTAAAAGCTTGCCATACCAAAGGTGAAATTACTATTCCAATTGCTGTTATGAAAATCATCTTCCAATAAGGATATCCTATTGCAAAAAATAGTGCTGACCAAGTCAAAGCAGCGATACTCAAGATAGCAATATAAGGTTTAAACTTAGCAAAACTAATTCTTCCCTGCATAGTCAAATAAGTAAAAAATTGAAAAACAAAAATTGCGAAAATAATTAGTGCAGCTTCTTTAAGCCAAGTAACATTATCTGTAATAAACTCACCTCGTATTGGTCTGGAGTAGGTTACGGAAGAAGTATCGCCAATGACCATTTCAGTAATAATTGGAGAGTAATATTTACTTCCATCATCAGATAAAATTATACCTGAAGGTGATGCTAAAAAATAAATAGCTAATATGGAAAGGATTCCTAAAAATACAATAAAGATATTATTTAGATTTACTTGAGAGAATAAAGTTGGGGCAGTAAGCAGAAAGAGGAGAAAGAAAATAAGTATTACTGCGTATCCGTCGATACCAAAAAAGCTTTGTCTATTTGACTCAATACCATAGTAAGAGATTGCAGCAAAGATTATAATGGAAATAGCAATAGCAAATAATACCAGGGTCTGTGTTTTGATTTCTTTTCTAAATTTTGGCATTGCAATAATTACAATTGCAGATGTAAAAAAAACTATTCCACCTAAGGTTGATATTGCATATGCCAAACCGACTAAGAGACTTGAAGAACTGGAGAAATCAGGTAACCCTGAACCAATTCTTAAGTATTCAGAAGTGAAATATTGTGGGGCATAATTAAGGATATATTGAAGATTAGTACCTAAATCAGCATTCACAAAATACGCCTCTCTTGTTCCGCTCCAGACACATCCAAAAAAAATAACAATTGACGCAATAATAAATGAAACTGTTGGTCCATCTCTATGCTTAACTAAAAGGTAAACTAAATAGATAAGTGTAGCTATTCCGATTGCTATGAACATCCATACAGTTGAGTTGCCTCCCTCAGAACAAGCTTTGCCTGTTATAAGACAATCACTTCCAGACTCTAAGGCTTTTTCAAAAATTTCTGCATCTTTTGATTTACCCCCAAACCCTCCAACTGTACCTCGAGTGACTTGATCAAACTTCATATGTATTTGAACTGCAGCTGCACTCAAGGCGCCAATTATAAAGAACACAAAAACTGAAAGATTTTTAAGAGCTTTTTGAATATAAGGCAAAGCAATAAGAATTAGTAGCGAAGCAACCAATACCGCTCCATAAGAGAGATCAGTAACAAAACTTTGAAATCTCTCAAATCTGAAAGTTGATAAAATGAAATTAATCAAATAAATATTTAAAGCACCTAAAATAGCTCCAAACGCCCCTCCTCTTCCTCCAACTAAACTTGAACCACCAAGAACTAATGCCGTCACTGCCATTAAAGTATAAGTTGTGCCTTGAGTTGGATCACCAGATCCGATCAATCCAGTAAATGCTATTGCTGCAAGTGCTGCATAAATACCACCTATGATATGAGCGCCAATTCTAACTAAATAAATTCTAACACCACTTGTATATGCAGATTTTTCATCTGAGCCCATTAACTTTAAATGTTGCCAATAGGCAGTATGGGTTAATGCGTACCAAATTAAAGTTGAAAAAATTAAAAGTATTAAAACTGGTTGAATAATTTCTGTACCTGCACTCCAAGAAAGCATCCAGTCAGGTGCACGACCCCCAGGTCTGGGAAGAATAACTAAATTAATTCCAGAAAAAGCAAGAAACATACTCAGTGCTACAATAATTGGCTGCACTCTTATAAATAAGACAATTAAGGCATATAAAAATTGATATATAACACCAATTGCTAAAGCACAGATAAAATAAGACACTGGTGATTGGATGTACCCTGCTCCATAAAGTTGAATGGTGGTAACATTAATAAAACCAATTAAAGGTCCAATTGATAGATCAACTGTTACTCTACCAGCCAAACACAATGCGGTAAGCCCATAAGTAGCCAAAATCAATGGTGTTGACACCATAATTGCAGTGCCTATACCAGAACTTGAGATAATTTGAGGCCCTCGGATGATGGCAAAAATTAATAATGCAAAGAAAATAAATATTGGAACAATTAAGTATTTTGTTGATTGAGGATCAGAACCCGGAATCTGCGAAGGTTTAATTGAGGCTATTAATTGGCTAGACATTATATGTTAGTCGAAGTAAACGACCTTGATACCTCCTTCACTAATTTTTTTACTTCCATGAGCAACTTTCAATTTGTCAGTTTCAATAATTTTAATTTTTCCTGGATTAAAATCAATTTTCTTTGATGCTTGATTAAATTTGGGTGTTGCGCCTATCAATGAGGCCATATTATTTTCAATATATTTAGTGTTGTGAGTTCCTTTCAAAAATCTTTTATCTTTTAATAATGATATTAAAAAAGGGATATTAGTTTTTATTCCATCAATATAAATTTTTTCTAAAAAACTTATAAGCTTACTAATAGCATCCTCTCTTATCAGGGCATGAGAAATAATTTTTCCAATCATAGGATCATAATAAAAGCTTATCTCATCTTGTTCATCATAACCCCAATCTAATCTTAAGCCATTCGGTATTTCGGGGAATTTCATTTTTTTTATTTTTCCAGGTGAGGGTAAAAAATTCTTACTAGGATCTTCAGCGTAAACCCTACATTCAATGGCATGTCCATAGGAAGAAATTTTTTCTTGTTTTAAAAATTTCGTTTTTCTATCAAATGCAAATTTGATTTGCATTGAGACTAAATCATTATTGGTAATTAATTCAGTTACAGGATGCTCAACCTGTATTCTCGTATTCATTTCTAAAAAATAATATTTTTTTTCATCCATATCATAGATAAACTCTATAGTGCCTGCACCCTCATAATTTACGTCAGACGCAATTTTAACTGCTGCTGCTGCCATGGAGTCTATTATTGATCTTTCTATTTCTGGCGCTGGTGACTCTTCTATAATTTTTTGGTATCTTCTTTGCATTGAGCAATCCCTCTCAAATAAATGAACCGATCCTTGAGCTCCAAAACCAAAAACTTGAATCTCTATGTGGCGTGCATTCGTGATAAATTTTTCAATGAATATATCTCCATTGCCAAAAGACTTTTCCGCTAAGGTGCTAGTTTTTTCAATAGCGCCCTCAAGATCTTTATGATTTTGAACAACGCTCATCCCTATACCACCCCCGCCTGCACTTGATTTTACAAGAAGAGGATAGCCAATGCTTTTACACTGATCATGAAGTTGATCTTGGTTAAATTTTTGAATGTCAGATATACCCGGACATATTGGAATATTTGATTTTATAGCCAAATCTCGAGCAACGTCTTTATTGCCCATAGATCTAATTGTGACTGGCTTAGGGCCTATCCATGTAATTCCTGAATTAATTACCTCTTGGGCGAAACGATCATTTTCTGAGAGAAATCCAAAACCGGGATGAACAGCATCGACTTTTGATTTTTTGGCCACATCAAGAATTTTATCATAAGACAGATAACTTTCTTGGGCTTTACTAGGTCCAAGATAGTAAGACTCATCCGCTGATCTTACATGTTTTGAATTTTTATCTGCATCTGAATATACAGCAATAGATTTATACCCTAAAATTTTACAACTTTTTATTATACGATAAGCTATTTCGCCTCTATTCGCTATTAGAATTTTTTTCATTTATTGTCTTCGATGTAGGGCATCTTAGAGTGATTTGAATTATTTTTTTTTTCTTTTGTGCTTTTATTTGGAGAGATTTGTTTTCTCAAAGCTTTTAAAATTTCAATTGCATTTGGTGTATCAGAATGAACGCATATAGTTTCACAACCGACATCTACATCGTTGCCTTGAAGGGTTGTAACTTTTTTTTCTTTGATAGCTCTCATACATCTCTCTACCGCTCGGTCAGTTGGGTAATGTTTATTTCTTCCTTTAGCTATTACCAAGTATCCAGTTTCGTCATACTCGAGATCTGAATAAAATTCTCCATAGAATTTTACTCCTCGTTCTTTATAAACTTTTTCATGGTAAGTATTTACCATTCCATAAATACCCACATTAAATATTTCAGCTGCATCAGCTATACCCTGTGCAACATCCTCTTCACGAGCGGATACGCCATATAGTGACCCATGTGGCTTTATATGATTCAAAGGTAATTTAAACTCATCGAGAAAAGCCATTAATGCGCCAGTTTGGTACATAACTAAATTTTTGATTTCTTCTCTTTGCATTTTCATTGGCCTTCTTCCAAAACCAACTAAATCAGGATAAGCAGGATGAGCCCCCACTTTAACATTATTAGCTTTGGCCAACTCTATTGTTTTACGCATGGTATTTGGATCGGAAGCATGAAAACCGCAAGCGACATTTGCAGAGTCAATAAAAGGCATTATTTCTGAATCTTCAGCGAATGAATAAATACCAAAACCCTCACCCATATCGCAATTAATATCAACCATTTGATCAACTCCCTTTAATTTTAAATTTACATAAAATAAGAGCTTAATGTTAAAATTTTATCCACATAATGGAACATTTTTTACCAATGCTTTTCTTTATTGTATATTATTGTGTTTAATTCAAAACTATAAGGAGGATGTAAGATGGATAAGATAAAAAAACTAGTAGCTGTTTTTGCTATTAGCTTCATCGGTATTACTGGAAGCGTACAAGCTGAGATACTAGATGAAATCCCACAAGACATCAGAGACTTTGTTTACAACCCTGATTTTATGGACCCTAACCAGCCTCTAGGCGAAAGTGTTTATAGAAATTGGAAAAGTGACAGACCTCTACCTTGGACCATTGGTTATGCTAGCTCATATGCTGGAAACCTTTGGAGAAAAGGTGTGATGGAAAGACTTTATGGAGACTACTTACCAAAAATGAAAGAAGCAGGTATCTTGAATGATATCGTTGTGACTCAGTCCAACTTAAAAGATGCTGTTCAAATTCAACAAATGAGACAATTAGTTGATCAAGGTGTTGATGGACTTATTGTTTGTTGTTCAAACCCAGTAGCACTAAACCCTACAATTGAGTATGCCTATGGCAAGGGTGTCCCTACTGCCTCAATGACAGGATTCTTAACCTCTGAGTATGCAATCAGCACATCAGTTAACTATGCTTTAACTGGTTATTACATTGCTCAATGGTTAGCAGAAACTATTGGTGGAGAAGGTAACGTTGTAATCATGGAAGGAATTCCAGGTGCATCAGCTTCTGACTCTCAGCACGCTGGAATGTTAAAAGGCTTTGCTGAATATGAGGACATTAATGTTGTAGCAGAAATTGCTCACATGTGGACTCCACAGATAGCTCAAGCAGAACTTCAAAAATGGCTATCAGCTAATACAACAGAAGTTCATGGATTTGCTGTTCAATCATCAGGTGAGTCTGGTGCTTTAAACGCACTTGAGTCATCAGGTCGTCCAATGGTTCCAATGGCACTAGGTGGTGAAATTGGAGCATTTTGTTATTGGAGAAATAATCCTGATTTCATAGATAGAGCTATTTATGCATGGCCTCCAGGAGACGATGCTGAATTTGCAATGAATGTTTTGCTTAGAACTATGAAGGGTCAAGGATTAAAAATGCAATCAATCCTAGTACCTCCATATGAGGAAGATGTAGAAACCATTCAGTCTTTTGTTCCAGAAGATTGTGACAGAAACTCAAGTGAGTTTAGAACTGTTGGAATTGAGAACTGGGCAAGTGATGAGTATTTAAACCACTTCTTCGATAACGGCGAGGCACTTCTTTAATTAATCATAATTAATGAATGAAGAAAAAACTAAAGACAGCGCCCCTGATTTAGACGGGGCGCAGTCAACTTCCACCAAATCAGGTGGAGATATTTACGTTCAAGATGCAACTAAATCTTTTGGCGTAACAAAAGCTCTAAACGGAGTAAATTTCAAAGCAAATTTTGGTGAAATACATGCAATTGTTGGGGGTAATGGTTGTGGGAAAAGTACTCTAGCAAAAGTTATCTCAGGTGTACTTCCTTTGGATAAAGGAAAAGTATCCATAATGGGCCATTCACCTAATTCACCAATTGAGGCTCAAAGAATTGGAATATCAACAGTCTTTCAAGAAGTAATGATTGCTGAAGAGGCAACAGTCTATGAAAATCTTTTCATAGGTTATGATTCATTTTTTGGAAAAAAATTAGCACATCGAGATAGAGTAGAAAAAGCTGCATCTATTATGCTAGAGCTAGCTGGTGAATTTGTAGATCCTTATACAATAGCAAGCCAACTATCATTAGGTATGAAAGCATGGATCACAATTGGTCGAGCTTTTCTGAGAAATCCAAAAGTATTAATTTTAGATGAGTCTTCCGCAGCTTTAGATTTTGACTCGACTGAAAGGTTATTTGCAAAAATGAGAGCCTTAAGAGATCAAGGTGCTGCCATCTTTATTGTTACACATAGAATAGCCGAGCTCGTAAGAATAAGTGATCGAGCTACAGTTATGAGAGACGGAGTAGATGTAGGTGTTCTTGCAGGTGATGAAATCACTGAGAAAAATTTATTAGCTTTGATGACCGGTGATAAAAAAATTTCTACAGCCTCCGAAATTAAATCAACACCACCTAATTCTATTTCAGATGAAATTGTTCTGAGATCAAATGATTTAAAAGTATGGGAAAGTGGAAATGTAATTAATTTTAATTTACCAAAAGGTGAAATTTTAGGAGTAACTGGATTAGATGGGCAAGGTCAAGATAATTTTGTAAAAGCGTTAGCTGGAATCGAACAACCTATTAGCGGTGATGTCATTGTTAAACAGTCAGACGAGGAAAGAGAGTTAACTAAAAAAGAGTATAAAAGAGTTGAAAATTTATTAGACGCAAAAAAAAGTGGAATAGCCTATGTATCAGGTGATAGAAAAAAAGAGGGTATATTTCCAAACATGAGCATATATGAGAATATGGTCATACCTTTATATAAAGGCAAACAAGCTAAAACGTCAGGTGGTTTTATTGGGTTTATAAAATGGATGGAATTAAATGGAATATTCGATTGGGAAGTAGAGAGATTAAGCATAAAAACAGGACCTAAAAGTAACCTAATAACCTCGCTTAGTGGCGGAAATCAACAAAAAGTTATGATCGCCAGAGCATTCACCACAACGCCCAAAATTTTAATCCTCAATGACCCAGCAAGAGGAATAGATGTTGGAGCAAAAAGAGATCTGTATAAACACCTTAGAATTTTTGTCAATGAAGGAGGAACAGTAATTTTCTTATCAAGTGAATTAGAAGAATTTATTGGTCTATGTCATAGAGTTTTAGTTTTTAGAGACGGTAGTATTTTTGAAACATTTGAAAAAGAAGATATTGACCCCAATGTTATTCTTGAAGGTATGTTTGGTCATACACAAAAAAAATCGAATAACGTTTCTCAAGAGCAATCAACAAAAGACAATTCAACAAAAAATAATTTAAATTCACAAAAACATATAATTCAAAAACCAGTTATTCCTACAAATGTTAAAGTTGTAGATTTTCAAAAAAAGTCTGATAAAGAAAATAAAATAAAAGTTAAATATTTTTAAATTATGGATCAGGAATACAAGACTTCAGATTTAGATCTCTTTGATAAAATTGATTTACAAAATCCAAAAGATCTTTTTATAAAAAATAAATCAATAAATCAACATAGTCAAAAAACATCTAAGAGTTTCAAATACTCAAACCAAGAAATAAATAAATTTAAAAATTTAGAAAATAACTTAAATCAAAATAAATCAAAAAGAATTTCTCATGATTTTTTTAATCAGGTAGATATTGATGACTATTCTAGCTTTAAATCTATGTATCCTCATAATTTAAATTTGAACAATTTAAATAAAAAAAGATTATCTGTTAAAAGGCATGTTAACGAAGATGGGTCCTACCCAACTATAACCCTCAATGATAATCCCCGAAATAAAAAAGAAATATTTCATGGTATTTATGCTG
>JBJKYU010000060.1:0-25303 GCA_045560885.1 Alphaproteobacteria bacterium | reverse complement strand
GTATCATTTCCCCCACCTGTGATACCTATGTTGGTCATGGTTGCCTCTCCTGGTCCATTAACAACGCAACCAATAATAGATACCGTTATAGGTTTTTTGATATGAGATAGGCGACTCTCAACACTTTTAACTGTTTTAATAACATCAAATTGCTGGCGGGCACAAGAGGGGCAAGAAATAATAGTTACTCCATAATCCCTTAAATTAAGAGATTTTAACATTTCGAAGCCTACTTTTACTTCTTGTGTTGGATGATCTGATAGAGATACCCGAATTGTATCGCCAATACCCTGATATAAAAGCATACCAAGACCTATAGATGATTTTATAGAGCCGCTAAAATAACTGCCAGCTTCAGTAATTCCCAAATGAAGAGGATAATTACAGTAGTTTGATAAAAGTTGATACGCTTCTACTGAGGTAAAAATGTTAGAGGCTTTTACACTAATTTTGAAATTATCAAAATTTTGATCTTCTAATAATTGAATATTTAATTTAGCACTCTCAAATAAAGCTTGAGCAGTAGGACTTTTATACTTTTCTAATATTTGCTTTTCTAAACTGCCCGCATTCACACCTACTCGAATGGGGATATTATTCTGTTTAGCCGCCTCTATAACCTCTTTTATCTTTTCAACTGATCCTATATTTCCAGGATTAATACGCAAACAGTCAGCTCCATTTTCTGCCGCCTCCAATGCTCTTTTATAGTGAAAATGAATATCTGCTATAAGAGGTATTGAAATATTTGGAATTATTTTTTTTAGTGCGGTTGAAGATTTTTCATCTGGAATTGAGACCCTTACAATATCACAACCCTCATTTTCAATTAAATTTATTTGCTCCAAAGTGGCATCTATATCATGGGTTAGAGTATTGGTCATAGTTTGAACAGAAACAGGAGCATCTCCTCCCACTAAGACATTACCTACTTTAATTTGCTTTGTTTTTTTTCTTACTATGGTTTGTGAATATTTCATTGGAGATCAAAAAATTTATTTATATTAAGTTCTTTAATTGCATAAGGTTTATCTGCATCGATTTGATAAATAGAGTTTTTTACAATTATTTTATCTATGTATTTGATATTAGATAAATCAATAGAAAAATCATTGTTAAAATCCAATTTTAAAGGGTTATCAGCAGTAATCGTACCAAAATTTATAGTTTTTTGTTTATTATCGGTAACTCTATAAAAAATAGAATGATTATCTAGAACCGATATTTGAAAAATATTTTGAGGGCTATTCGTCTTAATTAATACTAGTTTATTAATAAATTGTTTATGGCTTATCATTTCATGATGAAAATTAGACATAATATTTTCTACATCTAAATAAATTTGATCTTTTTCAATAAATTTCAATTTAGATTTGGCATTGAATTTTTTATACATATCAAAAGATAAAGAAATCAAAATTGTACTTACTAAAATAAAAGAAAATATAGTTAAAATTAATTTTGTATTATCTTCAGGAATTGGATTTAATTCAACAACTGATGAATGTTCATATAAACCCAGTGATTTAAGTATAGAGTTTCTAAAAATCTTTTCATATGACTTAAATCTATCAGGTAGATCCTCATCATTTTCAATTTTTTCGACAATAATCGGACTTATCTTTAACCTAGCTGCTAAATGTTCGATAGAAAGACCTTTTGAAAGTCTTGCTTCTTTGATGGAAGATGAATTATTCAAAAAAACTATTTATGTAATTTAAATGCTTGATGTAGCTTTTGAACAGCAATATCGGTAAATTTTTCATCAATTAAGATACTGATTTTAATTTCAGAAGTTGTGATCACTTGGATATTAATTTTATTTTTACCTAGTGTATCAAATAGTGTTTGAGCTACTCCAGCATGCGATCTCATTCCCACTCCAACCACAGAAATTTTTGATATTGAATTTGAAGAGTTGATCTTCTTATATCCAATATTAGTTTTTTCTTTTTTTAAAATTTTTAGAGCTTTTTCGAGATCTCCTCTTGGTAGGGTAAAAGATAAATTAGCAAATTTGCCATCTTGAGAGACATTTTGTAAAATCATGTCAACATTGATATTTCCCTTAGCTAAAGGTCCAAAAATTTTTGAAGATACTCCGGGTTTATCCAAAACTCTTGAAAGAGTTATTTTTGCTTCATCCTTTGAGTAAGCAATACCACTAACTGTATTATTTTCTAATTTACTGTTTTCTTCAGTAACAACGGTGCCTGATGTTTTTGGCTTCATTGAAGATCTTACACTTAGTTTTGTTTTTTTTCTCATAGCCAATTCCACTGATCGAGTTTGAAGAACTTTAGCTCCTTGCGATGCTAATTCAAGCATTTCTTCATATGATATTTGAGTGATTTTTTTTGCGTTTTTTACCAAGTTAGGGTCAGTTGTATAAACTCCATCCACATCAGTATAGATAATACATTCTGCATCTATAGCAGCGGCTACAGCTACTGCACTAGTATCAGAGCCACCTCTACCAAGTGTGGTTATTTGATTTTTTGCATTTATTCCTTGGAATCCAGGAATAAGCAATACATTATATTCTTCAAGCTCTTTAAATATTTTTTCATGGTCTATCGACAGAATTCTCGATTTCATATGTTCGTTAGAAGTTCTTATTGGGATCTGCCAACTTAACAGAGATCTAGATTTTATTTTAATACTATTGAGATAAATAGACATTAAAGAACAAGAAACATTCTCTCCTGTAGAAATAGCATTATCATAGTCCATAGAATTAGGATTTTTTGAGAAAGTTTTAGCTAAGTTAATAAGTCGGTCTGTTTCGCCTGACATTGCAGATAGTACTGCAACAACCTTAGTTTTTTTAGACCAATCTGAAATTATTGAAGCCGATCTCTTGATCGCTTCCGGGCTTCCGACAGATGTGCCTCCAAATTTTAAAACTTTTACTTTCATAAATTACGGTAATATACATTTAAGTATTCTTAAGTAAAGATGATGCAGAACTATAATTATAAATATTATGAACCCTTAGAACAAATGATAGCCGTTAGGCATCAATATATGAGTAAAATTATTAAAAAAATTACTCATTTGAATATTTACGAATATCTTAAGAATAAAAAGATATTAGATATAGGTTGTGGAACTGGTGAATTTCTTAAAAACTATCATGATTTGGATAACCAATGCTTGGGCATAGACATTCAACAAAACTTTATATTTAAGAATAAAATTGGTTTTACCTTAAAAAATACTGACTTTAAAAACTTCTTAAAAAATAATAAAAAAAAATTTGATATTATTTTTATATTCGAGTTTTTGGAGCATTTAAGTTTTTCTGATAGAGAATATTTATTTAAAAATCTATTCAAATTATTAAATAGAAATTCTTTAATTTTTATCTCAACTTTGAATAAAAATATAATTTCTAAATTTTTAGCTATCGATGTGGCAGAAAAATATCTTAAATTGCTTCCTAAAAACACCCATGATGATAAATATTTTTTAAAACCATCGGAAATTCAAAATTTAGCTAACAATAATAAGCTACATTTAGTTGATGTTTCTGGAATGACCTATAACCCTTTATTTAAAAGTTTTAAATTATCAAAAATTGACTTAGTAAATTACTTTGTAACTCTAAGAAATTAATTTTTTTTCTTTTGTTTTTTTTCAAAAGGCAATCTTATTAAAGGTATCCCCTCTTCAATAAGATCTTTACTCTCTTTTTCTGTAGCCTCTCCGTAGATAGGTTTGTCTTCTTTTTCACCATAATGAATTTTTCTCGCCTCTTCAGGAAACTTTTTACCTACATAGGTGTAATTTTTTTCAACCTCTTCTTTCAATTTTTTAACTTGTTGACTGTAATTTGCAAAAACTTTTTCCTGATTTCTTTTTTGTTTAGCAATACTATTTGATTTTGAAGCTATATTTGGTGCCATCACAGACTTAAAAACTTTACTTGAACCACAAAATGGGCACTCTATCAGCTTTTTTTTTCTCTGTATTTCAAATGAGTTTGAGTCATCAAAACTAGCTTCGAATATGTGATCGTTATCGCATTTGAGATCGAATTTAATCATGTTTATTATTTAATATTCAAATTTATATTTTCAAGCTAGTCAAAATTTCTATCATGCTTTAAAACAGGAATAGAATTTTGAAAATTTTCAACGATATTTAAATCTATCTCACAATTTAAAACCATTTCGGATTCTGTAGCCTCAGATATAATTTCCCCCCATGGATTAACCACAAGACTATGGCCATAAGTTGACCTATTTTCCTCATTAGTTCCCCATTGATTTGGAGCAATTATAAAAACACCATTCTCAATAGCCCTAGCTCTAAGAAGACAATGCCAGTGTGCTTTTCCTGTTGTGTAGGTAAATGCTGAGGGAACTACGATAGCTTTACAAGATTTTTTAGATAATTCTCTATAAAGTTTAGGGAAACGTAAATCATAGCATATTGAATGACCCATCAATTGTCCATCAATCTCCATGATTTTTAATGAAGAACCTGAAGTATAGGTATCACTCTCTTTATACACCTCATTATTTTTTAAAATAACATCAAACATATGTATTTTATCATAATATGAAGCAATGCTTCCCTCATGATTAATGAGAACTGATCTATTATAAACTTTATCATTATCCAAAATAGGCAAGGATCCTAATAAAAGATTTATTTTGTTCTGTTTTGCAAAATTTTGATAATGCAAAATATATTCATGATCCATGGAGAATGAAAATTTCTTAAAATTAGATAGAAATAAAAAACACTCAGGCAATAATATTAAATTTGGATTAAAGCTTAAAGCTTGATTGATAAATTTATCAACTTTTTCAAAGTTTTTTTCAATTTGGGGACCAACTGTTATCTGGATAAGAGATAATCTCATTAATCTTTAAGAGAAAATAATTCAAAAGAAGTATTTTCCTTAGAAGCCTTATGAACTTTGATGCTCTCCTCTGGTAAAATGGATAAGCTATGATTGGCAAATAAAATATAAGTAAATTCTTTATCTTTCCTTATTAAACTTAACTTGAGTGTCTTCTCTTTATTGATTATGACTGATGGTTTTTCAGCTAAATAATCAAACTCTTCTTTATTTGTCATAGAATTGATTGAGTCAAATTCCTTATTAAATTTTTCAATATCCTCGTAGAAGTTCAATCTTTTTTGATCTAAGTTAAATCTAGAAATCATCAAGTAATTTAACATAAAATGTTAGAATTTAATTTAAAAAAAAAACAAGCCAGAAAAGAATTATATTACGAAAAAAATAATTTTGTTGCCGAACTAGGCATTGAATTAATCAACAAAAAAACTGATTTAATTCTTCATAAACCAAATTCTTCAATACTTTTTGATGAAAGACTTAAGGTAAAGAACTCATCCAGTAATGATTTTATAATCAATGATATTGACTTAATTTTTGAGAAGGAAAAAAAGGTGGATGCTTTGATTTGTAATTTTGATTTGCAAATACTTTTGGTAAATAATGCTCAAAATTTATATAAAAATATTTACAAAATTCTTAATAAAAATGGTTTTTTTTGCTTTAACTTATTGACTTTAAATTCATTTAGAACTCTTCAGAAAATTTTTCTAGAAATTGATGATCATGTATTTAATGGCGCACAGCTTAGATTTGGTCCTTTTCACAATATCCCCAATATAATATCAGAATTAAATGATAATAAGTTCAAAGAGGTAGTTGTAAGTACTGAAAATATAGAAGTGAATTACAAATCACTTAATAAAATAAGAAAAGATTTTAAGGAATTAGGAATTTCAAACTATTACAAAGAAAAAAGTAGAACTAATAAAAAATTTTATAAAAAGACAACTTCTTTATTTAAAGAATTGGTGGCAAAACATGATTTCATTCCAGTAGAAATAGAAATTTCCACATTTACATCGTGGAAATAAATATAATTTGATATAAATCTATCCTATGTTTCAGAAAATTAATGATTTTTTTGCTAACCAAAAAAATTCCAAACTTTTAAAAGAAATTTCTGGTAAATATGTAGAAAAAATAAACTCTCTTGAAAATGAAATTAAAACTCTAAGCAAAGAAGATATTCATGAAAAGCTAGATGAAATCAGAGACAAATCAGATGGTATTCTTTCAGAAAATGATATTTGTTTTGCTTGCGCTGTTGTTAGAGAAGCAGCATTAAAAACTCTTGGGCTAAGACATTATGATTGTCAACTTATTGGTGGTCTAGCATTATTTCATGGCTTTATTGCCGAAATGAAGACAGGAGAAGGAAAAACTTTAGTAGCAACAATTCCTGTTTTGTTAAACAACCTATTAAAGAAAAAGGTTCACTTAATTACTGTAAATGATTTTCTTGCCAAAAGAGACTCTAATTGGATGAATCCTATTTATGAATATTTAAATATTACAAATTCTTTTATTCAAAATGATCAGACTGTTGATGAAAAAATATCTAGTTACAATAATGATGTCGTTTATGGAAATAATAATGAATTTTGTTTTGATTATTTAAGAGATAATCTTCGTTCTATTAATACCCCCAAAATGCAAAATGCATTAAATGTCGCTATTATAGATGAAGCTGACTCTGTATTAATTGATGAGTCAAGATCGCCTCTAGGTATTTCAGGTCCTGTTAAAACGCCCATTCAATTATTCAAACTTTGTTATGAAATTACTGAAGATATATCTTCAAATGATGTCGAAATAAATGAGGAAAGAAAGAATGTTCTTCTCAAAGATAGTGGGATCAAAAAAATTGAATTTAA
This sequence comes from Alphaproteobacteria bacterium, assembly GCA_045560885.1. GTDB lineage: Bacteria > Pseudomonadota > Alphaproteobacteria > HIMB59 > HIMB59 > HIMB59. The sequence continues at coordinate 18,553 of JBJKYU010000060.1, read as the reverse complement.
TCTAAAAAAAATTAACTATCTAAAAGGTAACAGTTTGTTTGATAATGAAAATTTAGAAGCTTACCAGATAGTCAATCAATCATTAAAAGCAAGATTTATTTATGAGAAAGATAAAGATTACATTGTTAAAGATGGGCAGATTGTAGTAATCGATGAGTTTTCTGGAAGGTTAGCTCAAGGAAGAAGATTTGGAGAGGGACTACATCAGTCTCTTGAGGCAAAAGAAAATGTAAAAATTCAAGCTGAAAGTATCACTTTAGCTAGCATTACTTTTCAAAATTATTTCAAAAAGTATGAAAAATTGGCTGGTATGACTGGTACTGCCCAAACCGAAGCAGAAGAATTTTTGGAGATTTATGGACTAAGTGTCATTGAAATACCTACCAATAAAACCATGATAAGATTAGATCAAAATGATCAAATATATAAAACCAGCGAAGAAAAATATGAAGCAGTCTTAAGCTTAGTTAAGAATAAATATCAAAATGGACAACCTCTTCTGATAGGTACCACATCAATTGAAAAATCTAACTATATTTCCGAAATTTTAAGCAAGGCAGATGTTCCTCATAATGTATTAAATGCAAAAAAACATGAAAATGAAGCTGAAATTATAGCTTTAGCTGGAAAGCCATTTCAAATAACAGTTGCTACCAATATGGCTGGCAGAGGAACTGATATCAAATTAGGAGGCAATCCTGAGGTAGATAAAAACTTTAATGACTCTGATTATCAAAAAGTTATAGATTTAGGAGGTCTTTGTATCATTGGAACAGAAAGACATGAAAGTAGAAGAATAGATAATCAACTTAGAGGAAGATCTGGAAGACAAGGTGATCCAGGAGAAAGTATATTTTTTGTCTCTCTTGAAGATGATCTTATGAGAATTTTTGGTTCAGAGAAACTTCAATCTATGTTGTCTACTCTAGGATTAAAAAAAGGAGAAGTGATTGAGCATAAGTGGCTCACATCCTCTATTGAAAGAGCGCAAAAAAGAGTAGAAGGGCATAATTTTGATATTAGAAAACAATTATTAGAATTTGATAATATTATCGATAATCAAAGAAACATCATTTACTCAAAAAGAGAAATGATAATTAATGAAGATATTTTGAATTTTATCAAAGAAACAGAAGAAGAATTTATTACTAACTTATTAGAGGGGGAAGAAGATGAAATCAAAAATTTTCATAATACCCTACCCTTCATGCAAAATAAAAATATGAATGATAAATCGCTTTATATTGAGTCCTTTGATGAAATTAAAAAACAAAATTTTGATCAGCATAAAGATATCTATGAAAAAATATTAAGGCAAGTAAGCTTAACTATTTTGGATAGAAATTGGCATAATCATATTCAAGAACTTACAAATATCAGAATGTCTGTGAGTTTGAGTGGATATGGAGGAAAAGACCCTGTAAATGAATTTAGAAAAGCCTCTTTTGCAGCATTTAACACTTTAGTTTATGAAATACAAAAACAAATAGTCTTGGTTTTAAATAATATGAATATAACTGATCAGGGTTCAAAAAAAAATGAAGATGAAAATTTAGATATCTCTACACCAAAAAAAATTGGAAGAAATGATCCATGCCCCTGTGGATCAGGAAAAAAATATAAACAATGTCACGGGAGTGCAGCTTAAGGTAAGTAATTTAAATAGCGATTATTTCTCTTTGTTAGAAGAGAAACTAAATCAATTTTCTGTAGTTCATTCAAATTGTCTAGGAGAGATTTTTTTAGATCCCTACATATCATTTCATGATTTCTATGGGCTCCCCCGATAGGTTCCTCAATAATTTCATCTATAATTTTTAGATTTAAGCAATCTTTAGCTGTTATCTTTAAGGAGTTGGAGGCCGTCTCAGCATAGTCAGAAGACTTCCACAAGATAGAAGAACACCCTTCAGGAGAAATGACAGAGTAAATAGAATTGCTAAGCATTAAAACTTTATCACTTGTTGCTAAAGCTATTGCCCCTCCAGAACCACCTTCGCCTATAACAACAGAAATGCATGGAGCTTCACAATTTAAAGCTACTTTCATAGACTGTGCAATGGCCTCAGCCTGACCCCTTTCTTCTGCATCTTTTCCCGGGTATGCGCCAGACGTATCTATAAAACAAATTAAAGGTAAATTTAATTTGGATGCTAATTTCATAATTCTTTGTGATTTTCTATATCCCTCGGGTTTTGCCATACCAAAGTTATGTTTTATTCTTGAGTTCATATCATGGCCTTTTTCAGTGCCTAGAACCAAGACAGGATTTTGATCTAAAAAAGCCATCCCAGAAATAACTGCATTATCCTCAGAGTAAAGTCTATCACCATAGAGAGATGTAAAATTTTTAAATATTTTTTGAATGTAATCCTTAGTTTTAGGTCTTTGAGGATGTCTTGCAATTTTTACAATTTGCCATGGAGATAAGTTTGAGTAAACCTTTTCGAGCTCAGTTCTTTCCTTTTCCTCAATTGATAAAATTTTAGAAGTTATATCAATTCCACTTTCTTCTGATGCTTTTTGGAGAGATTTTTTTTCGCTTTCTAATTTTTCTAACTTCTCTTCAAAATCAAGATAAAACATTTCGAGACTATAATTTATTTTTTAAAGGATGATAAGTGTCTAAAACACTCTTTTTAAGAGATTTAGCTACTTTAGTATAAATTTCTGTTGTTGAGATACTTGAGTGACCTAATAATTTTTGGATATGCCTAATATCAGCATCATTCTCTAACATTGAAGTTGCGAATGAATGTCGAAAAACATGAGATGAAATTTTTTGTTTAATCAAACCTCTCCTATACGCCCTTTCTAAAAATTGATTAACTGAACGTACAGAAATTTTTTTTCCTTTTACATTGAATATAAAACCATCATCTTTTTTTTGAGAATATAAGAAATCAATAAACTCTCTTGTTAGATAAGATTTTCTTTCTTTAGAACCTTTTCCATATACATTTATGGCCATATCAGCCTTTGATAGATCAGACCATTTCAAAGCTAAAGCCTCTGAAACTCTCAAGCCAGACATAAACATTAGCCTTAAAATAGATATGTAAATATTTTTATTTGTAAAATCAGATCTACTTAAAGAGTCAAATATTTTATTTATCTCACTTTTTGAAATAGCTTTAGGTATTTTTTTTGAATTATTTAAGGACTCAAAAATATCTAAATTGATATTTCTAATAATTTTTTCAGATTGAAGAAATTTTAGAAAGTTTTTTAATGATGATATTTTTCTGTTAATTGTAGCATTGGAAATATTATTTTTTCTTAACAACGAAATATAATTCTCAATATTTTTATTCAAGTTTTCATTTCTATTAAAAAAAATCAAAAACTGTTTTAAATCAATTAAGTAATTATTAATGGAATTTTGAGAAAGATTTTTTTCGGAAAATAAAAATTCTTTAAAAATATCAATATAATTTTCTAAGTTCATAAATTAGATAAATGAACTTTGAAAAATAATTTAATAAATTCATTTTTTAAATATTCATTATCAATCAAGTATTTATTTACAAAATACAGGTCAAATTCGTTTAGGGTATAATATTCTTCACTTAATTGGATATAGTAGATATAGCTTTGAATTAAATTAAAATTCTCAGATAAATAAAATAAATATATAGGGTCAACGAGGATCTCTTTTTTTTCCTCGACAAATGATTTATCTAAGTTGGCAAACTTTAAATTGCTACTTAAAAAGAAAAAACGCATCAAAGGGCTTTTTAAGTCATTTTTTTTATCTGAATAAAGGTCAGATAGTTCATTTGTTGTCAGATATCTTTTTAATCCCAATGCTAAATAATTATCATCTAGATTTTCTTCAGGGGTTTCATTTAGAACTACTTTTAAATTCTCAAGAAAAGAGGAATTCTCATATAAAGATAGTAAGATTAAAGCATTCATATAATCTAAATTTCTAGAAGTAATACGCATTTCTCTAAATTGATTATAAATTAAACGAGATAGGTCATATAAATCTAATTGCATATCAGGAATATGTTTTTCTAGGATGGAAAGTTTTTTGTTATAATTTATTTCTTTATTAATTTCTTCAAATAAAATTAATTCTTTTGGTTTCTCATTCAAAGTCGCAAGTAGTGATAAATACTGTGAGTTATTGATTACTCTATTTTTATATAAATAATTTAATTCATATAATTTTAAATCATTTGATTTTCTGTAAAGTTCTAATTCAAATATATTTGAAATATACTCTAAATAAAAATTAGGATTATCTATCAAAGAAAGTATAAATAAATCAATAATACCCAACTCAGATAGATTATATTCATCGTGTATTTCTTTTTTATTTAAATAATCAACTAAGAGAACAGTGTTAAGCTGATTAAATTCATCTTTACTGTAGATTTCTAATAATAAAGAAATTTGTTGATTTTGTTTATCATTCAAAAGGCAGATAATATTAAACTGAATTAAATTGTTAAAATTTTTTTGATTACTATCTAATTGATTTAAGTATTCACATAAGTTATCTACCTGATTTGATTGGAAAAGGTTCAAGAGATATGCTTGATTTATTTCAGGATTTTGGAAGTTATTAAATAAAATTTTCTCAAATAAATTAGTGTTAATTTGAAAACCATAAGGTTTATTTGTAAATATATTTATTTTTTCAAAAAAAAATTTTTTGTTATCAGAATATTTTGGAAAAATATCAGAATTAGTTAAAGGATCAAATAATGAATAAAAGAAGTTATCTTTGTATTCAACTTGTTCAATTAAATTGATTAAATCTTGTTGAGTTTCAATTTCTGTAATTAGATTATTTTGAGATATTGTTTGAAGCTGAAACGCCATATCCTCCTCAAAATTGGCTTTTAAAATATTCGGACAAAGAATACATAAAAAAATAAGAAAAAAGTTCCTCATAAAAACTCTTCAGTTGGAATGATGTATTTATTCAATTTTGAAGGAGAAGGTATTTTGATACTATTTATTGCGATAAATGTTATAAGTATAAGGACACAAATTGCTGAAATTATTATTATTCTTCTCATTGTTAATTATTATATAGGAATTTTTATTATATATTCAAAAACAAATAAATAAACAAGATATTGGATGAACAAGGATAAAGAACGTATTTGCTTAATAGGAATGCCAGGCTCAGGAAAATCCACCATAGGAAAACAATTATCAGATAAACTAAAATATTCTTTTTTTGATACTGATGAGGAAATTGAAAAGAAAGAAAAAATTAAAATAAAAGATATTTTCTTAAAAAGGGGAGAAGATTATTTTCGATCAGTTGAAACGGATATATTTAATGAATTAATGAATAAAAATAAAATTGTTATTTCTACTGGAGGAGGACTTATTATTAGAAACATAAAACAATTAAAATTATCTTTTAATATTTATCTTTATTGTGATTTAGACATATTGACTCAAAGAGCGTCAAGAAATAATCTTAGACCACTTCTTAATGATGACACTTCCTTACAAATGAAAAATCTTTTTAATGAAAGGAAAGAAATTTATAAAAGTGCGGCAGATATTACAATTAATGCGACAGATAATTCAAAAACTACAATTAACGAAATAATAAAAGAAATTAGTAATGATAATTAAGAAATTAATAAATAAAGAAAAGCATATTATTGATTTGACAAGTGTTAAGGATTTACAAAAACAATTAAATGATCAAATAACAAATCTTGATATTTTAATAATAGATAAATCTTTAATCAAAATTAGCATAATAAAGAAATTGATAAAAAAATACCGTCAAAGAACTATATTAGTTCACGGAAATGAAAAAATAAAAAACTTAAAAAATTTTCAAACGATTATTGAAAAAATAATCAAAATTGGAATACAAAGAAAAAGTAAAATTTACTCCTTTGGTGGTGGGACTGTTGGAGATTTTTCTGGATTTATAGCTTCTTCTCTACTTCGAGGTATTGATCATATTATGATCCCTACTTCTCTACTAGCTATGGTAGACAGTTCTATTGGGGGGAAAACAGGAATAAATAGTAAGTATGGAAAAAATCTAATTGGTTCTTTTTATTTACCAACAAGAGTTCTTGTTTGTCCTGAATTCATCAAAACTCTTCCCAAAAGAGAAATCGCTTGTGGATTTGCTGAAGTAATAAAATATTCGATCATAAAACCACACCCTTTAAAAAAGATTTTAGAAAAACAAAAGAATAATAAAAATTTTCTATCCTCAATAATTGAAAATTCAATTAAGACAAAATTAAGTTATGTATCAGACTTTCGAGAAAAATCTAATTTAAGAAATTCAAGAGCAGTATTAAATTTTGGTCACACTATTGGACACGCAATAGAAAACTCAAATTCATATAATAATTCAATTAAACATGGTGAAGCAATAGCCATTGGAATGATAATTGAATTAAAAATATCTGAACATATGGGTTATTATAAAAAAACTCTAGGTCCTATAACTGACTTAATTAGCAAATTTGGCTTACCTTATAATTATTCAAAGTATATCACTAAGAAAAATATTAAGAATTTAATCAATAAAATGAAATTTGATAAAAAAGCAAATGATGAAAATGTTAGTTTGATCTGTGTTGATCACAAAGGGGGTTTTGTTAAAAGTATCTCTTTTAAAAAATTAGAGTCTATATTACTTCAAATTAATTAATGACATTACTGATATTATTAAAATTATTAGCAATTTTGATATTGCTTTTTCTATCTGCAATTTCATCCGGATCTGAGACGGCATTGACTGCTGTTTCTAAACTTCAAGCTCATAGGCAAAATGAAAAAGGTATCAAGAATTCAAAATTTATTTTGAAAATAAAAGACTTTAAAGATGAATTTATTACTGGAATTCTCTTAGCTAATAACGTTTTTAATATTTTAGCTACAGCTCTAATGACAGAGTTATTAGTTTCTGAATTTGGAGGTTTTGGTGTAACGGTGGCTACCATATTCATGACAATGATGATTGTTATCTTTTCTGAGGTGACACCAAAAATTTTTGCAATAAATAGACCTATGCTCTATGCACTAAAAGTAGCAAGATTTTTTTATTTCTACACAAAATTAATTAAACCAATTGTTAGGCTTATTAACTATATTTCAGAAAAAATTATCAAAAAAATTGGACTTAGCCTTGAAACAGATCAATCAAAGGTTTTCAAAGAAGAATTTGAAGGTGCTGTTCAGCTTCAAAGACAACTATCAAAAAAGGGGGAAAACGAAGCTGAATATATGAGCAATTTACTTGAGCTGAAAAATTTAAAAGTAGACGAACTCATGACTCATAGAAATGAAATTCTTTATCTTGATTTAGAAGATAGTTTTAAGAACAATCTAAAAGCAATTAACAATTCAACATTCACAAGAATTCCACTTATCAAAAATAATTTTAATAACTTGATAGGTGTAATTGATATTAGAGAGTTATTGAAAGACTCTTCATTTAATGAGAATGCAGATAACAGCTATTTAGAGAAAAATTCATTTCAACCAGTGTTTATTCCCCAAAATAAGCTTGCGATGAAACAATTAATAGATTTTAAAAGTCAGCGTGAGCATATGGCTTTAGTAGTAGATGAGTATGGTGAAATACAAGGGCTGATAACTTTGGAGGATATAATCGAAGAAATTATTGGTGAAATTTTTGATGAGACAGATACTGATGAAAGTTATTTAGAAAAAATAGATGATCATAATTTTTTGTTTAATGGAAATGCAAGCATTAGAGAAATTAATCGGAGTTTAAATATAGAACTCCCTGATCAATTTGTTACTTTATCAGGTTTAATTCATGATATTGCCAAAGAAATTCCAAAAGTGGGTAAAATTATTGTTTATAAAGAATTTAAGTTACAAATTATTTCTAGATCAATAAATAAGATTAATAAAGTGAAGCTAATTCTTTAATATTTTTATCTCTATAGAATGTAGACCTCTTTGAATTTCAGAATTTAAATTACTGTAAATTTGTCGATGAATGTCTAATCTTTTTAAATCATTTGGATTTTTTATATGAATTTCAATATGTGTTAATCCATTAGTTAAACCCTGCACTCCTTTATGGCTAGCATGACTAGAGCTATTATCAATGATTTTGATAATTTCAAATTGACTAGTATCAATTAAAAGGGTTTTAATCTTCTCTAAATTCATAATATTAATCATAAATGAATAAAGATAATAAAGAAAAAAAAATTTGTAACTATCCAGATTGTGAATTAGAAGGTGATTATCGTGCCCCTCTTGGATATGAAAATTTGAGCAACTATCAATGGTTTTGCTTAGAACATATTAAAGAATTTAATAAAAGCTGGAATTATCACAACCAGATGAATTCAGATCAAATAGAAAACGATATAAGATTCGATACTATCTGGAGAAGGCCTACCAAAAGCTTTGGATCAGGTGCTAAATTTTATAATTTCACTATTAACGGAGAAGATATGGGTTCTTTTGAAAATCCAAATTCCAAACAATCTGGACATTCAAATAAGCTACTGTGGTCTCTTTCCAAGCTTGATTTAGATATAAAAACCGATTTAAACTTAATAAAAAAAAGATACAAAGAACTAGCGAAAAAACATCATCCAGATATAAAGGGTAACAGTAAGAATAGTATTGATAAATTTAGAGAAATTGTTGAAGCTTATAACTACCTGTTAGAAAGATATAAATAATGAATAAAATTGAGTCCATAAAAAAAGAAAATTTAAATGAAACTAATAATGTCTCTTCAGCTGAACTCTTTGGAATAAAAACTGATTTTGAAGTCCCACAATTTGTAAAAAAAGCTGATCACTGTCCACCTATTGATAAAAACTATGTTTTCGATGAGGATACAACTGTCGCGATATTGTTAGGTTTAAAATTTAACAAAAGAGTATTTCTTCAAGGTCTCCATGGGACAGGTAAATCCTCTCACATCGAACAAGTTTGTGCCAGGCTGAATTGGCCATGTGTAAGAGTTAATTTAGACAGCCATGTTTCAAGAATTGACTTAATAGGAAAAGACTCAATTGTCTTAAAAGACAATAAACAGATTACTGAATTTCAAGAAGGAATTTTACCTTGGGCATTTCAGAATAATGTAGCTTTAGTTTTTGATGAATATGATGCTGGAAGACCAGATGTTATGTTTGTTATTCAAAGAGTATTAGAAACAGAGGGCAAATTAACGTTATTAGATCAAAGTAAAGTTCTCGACCCGCACCCATTTTTTAGGATTTTTGCTACAGCTAATACTGTTGGATTAGGAGATACTTCTGGTATTTACCACGGAACTAATCAAATCAACCAAGGTCAAATGGATCGATGGAATATAGTTGCAAAGTTAAACTACTTAGATGAAGAAAAAGAAGTAGAAATTATCTCAAAAAAAATATCAGCAAATTCGGAAGAAAAAAAATTAATTAAATCAATGGTTCAAATGGCTAATTTAACAAGGAAGGGATTTGAACAAAAAGATATCTCAATTGTAATGAGCCCTAGAACAGTCATTATGTGGGCTGAAAACTATAAATTAATTAATAATGTTCAAAAGTCTCTCGCTATGACCTTTTTAAACAAATGTGATGAAAGCGAGATAGATATTTACAAAGAATATTTCCAAAGAGCATTTGGCGAAGATTTTTAGTTGGCGAAACAGCAACTATCAAATATTCCAAAACAAATATCGAACACTTTAAATAGTGTTAATAAGACTATCGCAAGCAACCAAAGTTTAAAAATCAATATCAATTCAAATATCATTTTAGAGAAAGACGATACTCTTAACCTACCTTCTATTTCATCTCTTTTTAACTATGAGGATATGAGAGGAGCAGCGGACTCCTTTGCGCTAAAGAAAAAACATCACAATGAAAAATTACTAAATCAAATAACTAATCAAAATATAGATATCAAAGAAGAAATTATTTTTTTAGAGAGAATTAGATACGAATATCTGGGTTCCCAAAATTTTTTAGGTATCAAAAGGAATATTCAGTCAAAATGGATTAAAAGACTTGAGGGTATTAAATTAAAAAAACAATCTGATCTTCTTGATTTATTGCTTTTCACTTTAACGCATTTTTTCCTAGATACTAGTAATGGTAAAATTTGGACCAAAAAGAATGAATATCTTAAAAAAATATCAACAAAGGATAATCATATTAAGATATATGAATACCTTTCTAGTTTGATTGGGTTAATCGATAACCAAAGATTTTTTGCTAAAAATTCTGTTGAACTATTAAGACTTATTTTTCCAAAACAACAAGATGATAACAAACCTGAAGACAAAAATACTGAAGAAGGTCCTCAAGAAGAAGATGTTAATCAACAGCAAAATAATGAAGAAGCACAGCAGTCAAGCCCTGAAGAAAAAGAAATCACTGAAGATGTTCACACTCCTGAAAGTGACCTTGATAATCAACAATCAAGCGTTCAAGGAGAAGAGATTGACATAGAAATAACTGATCAACAGATTGAAGATACTTTTCAATCAATTGAGAGTTATAAAAACTTAAGTCAAAATTATAAAGCAGCTACTAGTCAATACGATGAAATAATTGAAGCTCATAAATTATGTGATCTTGAAGAGCTTATAGCTCTTAGAAAACAACTTGATGAAAAGAATGATATATATCAAAAGCAAATCTCACGATTAGCAAACAAGCTTTACAGAAAGTTACAATCAAAACAAAATCGTTCTTGGAATTTTGATTTAGATGAAGGCATTTTAGATACCTCCAAATTAACAAGGATCATTACAAATTCGAATAACTCATTATCTTACAAAAAAGAAAAAGAAATAAAATTTGAGGATACAACAGTAACTCTATTGATTGATAATTCAGGTTCTATGAGAGGAAAACCTATCATGGTAGCTGCTCTGACTACAGATATGATAGCTGCTACATTAGAAAAGTGTAAAATAAAGGTTGAAATACTTGGATTTACAACCAAAGCTTGGAAGGGAGGGAAAACAAGAGAACACTGGCTTAAAAATGGAAAAGAAAAAAATCCAGGTCGATTGAATGATCTTCGCCATATTATTTATAAATCTGCTGATCAGAATTCCAAGAAATCCAAAATCAATTTAGGTTTAATGTTAAAAGAAGGTCTTTTAAAAGAAAATATTGATGGAGAGGCATTGCTATGGGCGACTTCAAGAATGTCTAAAAGGCCTGAAAGTAGAAAAATATTAATAGTTATATCTGATGGGGCCCCAGTCGATGACTCTACTCTCTCAGTGAATAACAGTAATTATTTAGAAAAGCATTTGAAAAGCACAATCCTATCTATTGAAGAACGATCAAATATTGAGTTATTAGCTATTGGAATTGGCCACAATGTTGGGCAATACTATTCAAAAGCTATCACAATACATGATGTCGAAGAACTAGGTGGGATTATGTTCGAAAAAATAGAGTCTTTATTTAGTTAAGTTACCAAAAAAATCTTTTTTGAATTTTTCAAAAGTATCTCTTTCAATATTGGTCCTAATATCTTCAAAAAATTTATTCATAAACCAAATATTATATAAAGATAAAATTACGATCCCTAAAATCTCATTAGCTTTAAATAAATGATGCAAATAGGCCTTAGTAAAATTATTGATATCAGATAATTCACATTCCTCATCTATCAGTGAATGGTCATTTTTAAACTTTGAATTATTTAAATTTACTCCTTTAGGGTTTAATCGAGATAACATAATTCCGTGTCGAGCTATTCTAGTTGGAGAAACACAGTCAAAAGTATCATACCCACAACTAACACCATGCAAAATATCATCCAATCCTCCAATACCTAAAACATGAACAGGTTTAGCTTTATCAATTAATTCAGAGCAAAAAGAAAAAATATCATGCATTTGCTCTTTAGTGCCCCCAAGAGACCCTCCTATAGCCAATCCATCATATTCTCCTGAGCATGTCTCTTCACAAGCTATTTTTCTAAAATCTTCGTAAACGCCTCCTTGAACTATCCCATATAAAAATTGTCTTCCAGATGAACCTGTTTGAGAGTGATAGTCAGCATATACAGATTTAAAAGCAGTTGCGCATCTTTTAGCCCAGCGGTGACTGAGGTACATTGAATTTTCAGTATATTTTTTTGTCACATTAAATGGAGTGCACTCATCAAGAACAAAAATCAAATCTGCACCAAAATGCCTTTGCAATTCTATAGATCTCTCTGGTGTTAAATAAACCTTATCTCCATTGAGATAATTCCGAAATGTTGCTCCTTCTTCGGATATTTTGATTAAAGACTTTTTCTTAATATTTTTATTTTTACCTTTGATCTCCTCTGATACAGAACCATGACCTAGAGAAAAAATTTGATACCCTCCACTATCTGTCATCATTGGACCTCTCCACTGAGTAAAGTTTTGCAATCCATTTTCTTGGGCAATAATTTCAGGCCCAGGTTGTATCATTAAATGGTAAGTATTGGATAAAATTATTTGAGTTTTTGCTAATCTTAATTGTTGTGGGAGAATTGATTTTACAGTCGCTTTTGTTCCACAGAATATAAATGAAGGAGTTTTGATTTCTCCATGAGTGGTATTAATAGTACCCAATCGAGCTCCAGATTTGAAACTCTGTTTTGAAACTTCAAAGAAGCTAGTCAATATTTTTTGGTAAGAAGTTTTTTGCTAAATAAATAAAGATAGTATCAAATAAACTTAAAATTATTCTAATTATATAAATACCAATACCGTAAGAAATGATTAAATCAAAAATTGGTACGGGATTAGATGAAAGAAGATTAAATGCAAGAATACTAAATATAAGGTTATCTATAAATTGAGAAATAATAGTGGACACATTGTTTCTTAGCCAAAGTTTACTACTATTCTTATTTTTCAAATAAGAAAAAATAAAAATATCTAATTTTTGACTTAGGAATAAAGCACAAATGCTAGCAGCTATAATTGGAAACTGGGGTAAAAAAATAGTTGTAATAGATTGGTGCATTTCATAACTCCATCCCCAATTTTCATGAATACTGGGGTCAATAGGATTGAAAGAGATAGTTAGAAACATTAAAATAGTCGAGAAAAGATAAGCACTTATTCCCATATAAATACACTTAGTAGCAGATTTTTTATCATAGTATTCGTTAAGAATGTCTGTACATAAGAAAATTGAAATAAATAATATTGTTCCTAAAGCCATGGGCTCAGGAAAAAATGGAAACTCAATAACTTTTAGAACTTGAATATTTGCAAGGATAATGGCAATTGAAACATAGACATAAATACCTACTTTACCAAAAAACCTTAATGCAAATAATATAGATAAATAACAAAAAATAATTTGAAATAGCCAAATAGAGATGACGGGAAGAGAATTTAAAGAAAAGGATAAATTTAGAAAAAAATCTTGAAACATTTAGTTAGCTTTTTGGCTAACATTTTTCTCTATTTGCTTTTTTAATTTCAGAGCTTTATCCGTAAGTAATCTAGAGCTAGTTTTATTAAGATATTGATCAAGACCACCATGCTTATCAATAGTTCTAAGTGTGGATGAAGCTATTCTAAAGCGAAACTTTCTTTTAAGAGATTCACTAAAAAGAGTGACATTGTTAAGATTAACCATAAAACGCCTCTTAGTCTTTATATTTGAGTGGCTGACGTTATGACCAGTTTGGTGTTTTTTTCCAGTTATTTCACAAGCTCTTGACATGATGAGATTTTATATTACAAAAGTCACTTTTTTACAACACTAGTTTCCTAAAGTTTTAGCTTATTTATAGCGTATTTGGGGTTATATTTTTTAATTAAGCCTCTAATTTCATTTTCTTTATTCAATTGAGGCAAATGAACACCCTCTTTAATCCACAAACTATCAAATTTCATTAAGTTTCCTCCGGCTATATCATGCCAGAGAGAATCGCCAATAACAAGAACCTTAGAATTAGATTTGATTTTCATTTTCCTTTTGATGTCCTCATAAATCGGTTTAAAAGGTTTTCCATACCTGTAAACAACACCTCCCATATCTTCATATAACTGAGCAACGGTTCCGCCGCACATAGATAGCTTTTCATTATCATAGACTAGATAATCAGGATTAGAGCATAATAAAGGTAATTTATGCTTTAATAATTTATCAAGAGTATTTGCAAAATCTATTATTGAGAGATTGTTTGGTAAATCGGCAATCATTGCAAAGTTAGCATTTTCAATTTTCTTTGATGTTTTCAAATCAAAGTATTTTATTTTTTCAGAAGATAGCTTTATCGGATAACATTGATCGCCATATTTACTATAAATATCTTTTTGAATGTTATTCAATGTTATTTGACCACTAGTAATGCAATAGTCATATAGACTTTTTTTAAATCCAATTTTAGTTAAATTAGAAATTGAGAATTTAGTAGGCCTGGAAGAGTTAGAAATTAAAATAACTTTTTTTTTTAATTCACGTAATTTAATTAGACATCTTTCGGCATCATTGAATTTTTTATGGCCATTATGCAAAACTCCCCATTGATCAAATAAGAAAAAATTATATTTTTTGATAATCTCGTTAAATGAATTGATATTAATCATGAATGCTGCCCTATGACTTCAGAAATATTTCTAAAACCTTGCTGTTGTATTAATGCCATTAAATCTAAAGTAATCTTTTTTATATGATAAGGGCCTTGATAAGTAAAACTTGAATAAAGTTGAACCAATGAGGCGCCTAATTTCATTTTGGTTAAAATATCATTTGCAGTAAATATTCCACCAACACCAATTATTTTTATTTTTCCAGAAGTTAAAGTGTAAAAATCTCTTATAATTTTATTAGATTTATAAAAAAGAGGTTTGCCACTAAGTCCACCATTTAATTCAATGCCAAGAGTTGACTTATCAATAGAAGTATTTGTTAAAATGAGTCCATCTACATCATTAGCAAGAGATATCAAAGCTATGTCTTTTTTTTCTTGCTCTGAAATATCAGGGGATATCTTAAATAAAATAGGTATTTTTGAATTATTTTTTTCTCTGAGTTTGTGGATATAATTTACAATCTTTTCAAAGGATTGTGATTTTAAGTTATCTCTTAATCCAGGTGTATTTGGCGATGATAGATTAATAACAATATAATCACCAAGTCTATATAGACGATCAAAAACTTTTTCTAAATCATCTATAATCTCTTTTGTATCTTTGTTATTCCCTATATTAATTCCTATGATTTTATCTTGAAAATTTTCACTAGTGTTAGTGTTCACTATATTTCTTTCAAAATTATCTAGTCCTTTGTTATTGAAGCCAAGAGAATTAACTAAGGCTTGATGTTTAGGGAAGCGGAAAATTCTTGGCTTGGGGTTACCCTCTTGAGGCAATGGTGTAACTGTGCCTAATTCGGTAAAGCTAAAGCCCATATTTAAAATAGGTTTTATTACTTCCGCATTCTTATCAAAGCCTGCCGATAATCCTATAGGGGTTTGGAATCTTCTACCCCATATAGTTTGTTCTAATATATTAGTATTTTTAAAACTTACTTTTGGATATAATCCAAGTTTCAGCCCTTGGATTGATAGGTTATGAGCTGTTTCTGGGTTTAAGTTTTTTAGTATCCGATGAGCTAAACTATACATTTAGCTTTGAATTAAAGAGCTCTATAGTTTTATCTTTTGTATAAATTTTTATAAAAGATCCTAATCTGGGTCCATTCTCTTGTCCAAAAACCACTTCATAAATTAGTTTGAAGAAACTTTTAATATCATCTTTAAATACTGAATTTTTACCAACACTAAAAATAGCCGATTGATATTCATCTGCCTCAGCAGCAGCATCGATTTTATTTATTTCTGAAACCACATTTTGCAGTATAGATAATTCTTCCGTGTTTGGAATTTTAAATTTTAATGTAGGTTGAATAAAATCATTAAAATAATTAATCCCACAAGAAATCATTCTATTAATATAATCTAGTTCTACTGAGTTGAATGATGTTTGATAGTTCTTTATGAGGCCTATGATTACATTTGGATCATTTGATTTACAAACTGAAATTAAATTAAGAATTAAGCTGTAATTAATTTTTGATTGATATCGAGGATTATTATTTTTGTGAATGTGCCAAGATGGATTATCGGGCAATTCTTCATTTTGCCATTTGTTTAAATGACTTAAATATTCATCTGTATTTTTGGGAATGACATCAAAGTATAATTTTTTCGCTGTTGTAGGTCTTTGATACATAAACATAGCTAAACTCTCTTCAATCGAATATTTCAACCAGTCATCGATACTTATGCCATTACCTTTAGATTTGCTTATTTTTTCTGCATTTTCATCAAGAAATAGCTCATAGATTAAATTCTCTGGTGGTTGTGAGCCAATAATGCGGCAAATTTTTGATGATAGGACGTAGCTATCAGTTAAATCTTTGCCACACATTTCATAATCAACTTCAAAAGCTGCCCAGCGCATAGCCCAATCTACCTTCCATTGTAGTTTACAATGACCATCAAGAACCGACTTAACATGAGTTTTTCCATCATGAATGAATGAAATAGTAAAATCCTCAGTATTTATTTCATTAACTGGGACTTGTAAAATCTTACCCGTATCTTGATCAATAGGAAAAAATGGACTATAAGTTTTTCTGCGATCTTCTCCCAAAGTAGGGAGAACAACATTTAAAATCTTTTCATAATTCAACAAAATTTTCTTAATTGTTTCATTAAACACACCTGATTTATATGCCTCTGTAGAACTCTGAAAGGTAAAAGGTAAGTTAAACCTATTTAAAAACTCAATTAATTTAGCATTATTGTGTTCTCCAAAACTATTAAATTTATTAAAGGGGTCAGGGACAGAAGTTAAAGGGTAATCAAGATATTTTGATAGCTGTTCTTTATTAGGAACATTATCAGGAACTTTTCTAAAACCATCCATATCATCGGAAAATGCGATAAGATCTGTCTCTAAACCAGTTAGCTTTTCAAAGCAAAAACGCACCATATTCGTTCTTAACACTTCTCCAAAAGTCCCAATGTGTGGGAGTCCAGAAGGCCCATATCCAGTTTCAAAAATTATTTTCTTCTTAGGCTGCCCCGTATCTAATCGCTTGAGAATTTTTTTTGCCTCAACAAAAGGCCATGATTTATATTGATTGTAATCTGTCAAAACTTGGGTGCTAAAGTAACATTAATACCATTCAGTTCTTCAGTAAATGGAATTTGACAGGATAATCTTGAATTTTTTTGAATATCAAAAGCCTGATCTAGCATCGATTCCTCATCATCATCAGCAGATTGTATTTTTGAGATCCAATCCTCTTGGATATAACAATGACAAGTAGCACAGGCACAACAACCGCCACAAATAGCTTCGATATCTAGACCTGCGTCTCGAATAATTTCCATTAAAGAAAAACCTACAGTAGCCTCAAGTTGATGAATTTCACCGTCATGATCAGTAACATTAATAAAATAGGTCATTTTGAATTTCTGTAAATTATATCAATTTTATCTTTCTGCAATAACTTCTATGCGACCTAAATCACATTATAAATAGTATTCTTACAGATTATAAATTTAGATTAGATGAATAATTCATATTCTAAACATATTAATATTTGGTTACTGTCACTGGCCACAATTATTTTGATAATGATTGCCGTGGGTGGTCTTACAAGACTGACTGGGTCAGGGCTTTCGATGGTGGACTGGGATCCTATTATGGGAATTATCCCCCCACTCTCGCAAACTGATTGGAATTATTTATTTAGTCAATATCAACTCTTTCCTGAGTACCAGATTAAAAACTTAGGTATGACTTTAAATGAATTTAAAATTATTTTTTGGTGGGAATATGGTCACCGAGTTCTTGGGAGGTTCATTGGAATTCTTTTTATTGTTCCTTTTATCTTTTTTTACCTAAAGAAATGTTTCTCCAAAAAAGATTTATATTTTTATCTATTTCTTCTCTTTTTAGGTGGCACTCAAGGATTGATTGGATGGTGGATGGTCAAAAGTGGATTAAATTTAAATCCTTATGTCAGTCATTTTCGATTAGCAGTTCATTTGTTAATTGCTCAAATAATTTTATCTTTCATCGCATTCTTATTTTTAAAAAGAATAACTTCACAAGGCTATGAGAAGATAGGTATTTTGCATTCATCATTATTTTTTACTTTCTCATGTTCGATTTTTATAACTGTTACATACGGCGCTTTTATGGCTGGATTAGATGCAGGTCAATCGTACAATACCTGGCCTAAAATGGGTGAAACTTTTTTTCCTGAGGGTTTGTTTTTTGTAGAAGAAAAGTATATGGGGATTTTTGAAAATAGTATTTTTATTCATTTTTTTCATAGAAGTTTGGCTTATCTTTGTGTAGCAATTATTTTAATTATTTCAATTTTGCATTTTAAAAAAATAAAATATGTAGCTCAAAAAATTCATTTTATTTTGATAATCTTATTAGTGATCATCCAAGTTATTATTGGTATTTATGTTGTGCTCAGTAATGTGCAAATTTCTCTTGGATCCATTCATCAAATTGTTGGCTCTTTGTTATTTGCTCTTACTTTTAGCTACTTTCTTCTTTTAAAAAGAA